>NZ_JBIBYR010000011.1:910-280477 GCF_043083485.1 Streptomyces sp. NPDC014727
CGACCGGCCGCGTGGGCCGCGTCGCGACGACGACAGCCGTGGCGGTTCCGGTGGCGGTTTCCGTCGGGACGACCGGCGTGATGAGCGTTCGGGTGGTTTCCGTCGGGACGACAGCCGTGGTGGTTCCGGCGGTGGTTTCCGTCGGGATGACCGGGAGCGTGATCGTGGGCCGCGTCGTGATGACGACCGTGGTGGGCGGTCCGGCGGTGGGTTCGAGCGGCGGGACGACCGGCCGCGTGGGCCGCGTCGCGACGAGGACAGCCGTGGCGGTTCCGGTGGTGGTTTCCGTCGGGACGACCGGCGTGATGAGCGTTCGGGTGGGTTCCGTCGGGACGACAGCCGGCCCACCGGTGGTGGCGGGTTCCGTCGGGACGACCGGGATCGTGATCGTGGGCCGCGTCGTGACGACGACCGCGGTGGTTTCCGTGGGCCGCGTCGTGACGACGACCGCCGTGGCGGCGGGTACCGGCGCGACGACAGCCGTGGCGGGGGCTACCGCGGCCAGCGGGACGATCGTGGTGGCCGGGGCGGTTACCGCGGGCGTGACGACCGCGGTGGGTACGAGCGGCGGGACGACCGGGACCGTGAGCCCATCAAGCGGCTTCCGATTCCGGAGGACGTCACCGGCGACGAGATCGACAAGGATGTGCGGCAGGAGCTGATGAGCCTGCCGAAGACCCTGGCCGAGGATGTCGCCAGGAACCTCGTCATGGTGGCCCGCCTGATCGACGAGGACCCCGAGCAGGCGTACGCGTACTCGCGGATCGCACTGCGGCTGGCCTCACGGGTCGCGGCCGTGCGCGAGGCGGCCGGGTTCGCCGCGTACGCGACGCAGAAGTACTCGGAGGCGCTGGCGGAGTTCCGCGCTGCCAAGCGGATGACCGGTTCCGTGGAGCTGTGGCCCGTCATGGCCGACTGCGAGCGTGGACTCGGACGCCCCGAGCGGGCGATGGCAATGGCCGGCGAGCCCGAGGTGCAGAAGCTGGACAAGGCCGGTCAGGTCGAGATGCGTCTGGTGGCTGCCGGGGCCCGTCGTGACATGGGGCAGATCGATGCGGCCATCGTCACGCTGCAGAGCCCCGAACTGGCTTCGAGCGCCGTGCACCCGTGGACCCCGCGACTGCGCTACGCGTATGCGGACGCGCTGCTGGCGGCCGGGCGCGAGGACGAGGCACGTGAGTGGTTCGGGAAGGCGCTGGAGGCCGACAAGGACGGCGCCACCAATGCGTCGGACCGGCTCGCCGAGCTGGAAGGTGTCGAGTTCGTCGACGCCCTGGATGAGGACGACGAGGGTGAGAACGACGTCGCCCCCTCGGCCGCCGCTGCGGACGACGACCAGGACAAGGGTCGGGGCCAGGACGGTACGTCCGAGGCGTAAGGCATGAGAGAGGGCGGCACCCTGAGGGTGCCGCCCTTTTGCCGTTTCCGGGGGTCAGTCGAGAGCGAGGCTTCGCAGGACCAGGCCGGTGGCGGGCTTGGGGCCGAAGGAGGTCGACTTGCGAGGCATGGTGACGCCCTGTCGAGCGAGGTCCCGGACGACTTCCTCGCGCACCGGATGCATCAGGACCGCCGTGGCGTTGTGGCGCTCGGCCTGTTCGACGGCGGCCGCGGTGTCGTGGATGTATGCGATGTGGTCGGGGGCGTCGGGGATCTGCCAGACGTGGTCGAGCAGAGCAGCGTGCAGGACCGTCGCGTCGAGGGTCTGCCAGGCGGTCGGGTGATCGGCTGGAATCGTACGTGCCAGCAGGGCGGCGTCGGGGCGGTCGACGAGGTGGAAGCGGCCGTCGCCGGCGAGCAGGAACGCGTTGCCTTCGACGGCCGCCTCGGCGAGCGCTTCCAGGGCCAGGGGCAGCGGGGCCTCGATGTCGCGGACGCGGAAGAGGCCGTTCAACGCGGCGAGCGCGTCGGCGACGGGGAGGCGGTGGAGCAGCCGGTGGATGGCGCGGACCCGGAGCGGGTAGCGGGCCGTGTCGACGAGGAGGACCAGGCCGAAGTCCCAGGGGCCGGGAGCGGTGTGCTCCTGTTGCAGCCGGAGATAGGTGGCCCAGCGGTGGTGGCCGTCGGCGATCAGGGCTTGGTGGTGGGCCAGATCGGCCTCGATCTCGGCTCGTTCGGACGGATCGGTGACCGCCCACAGCCGGTGGCTGTAACCGTCCTCGGTGGTGGTGGCGAGCAGCGGTGGACGCTCGATGGTCCGCTCGATGACGGCGGTCGCGCCCGAGACGTCCTCGTCGCTGCGGTAGGTGAGCAGCAGCGGTTCGAGATGGGCGGCCGTGGTGCGCATCAGGTCGGCCCGGTCCTCGACGACGTGGGCCATCACGTCCTCGTGCGGCAGGACGATGCCTTCGGCGGGCGCGGACAGTGCCAGTGCTCCGACGATGCCGCGTTGCAGGATCTCGGCGTCGCGCTGCTCGTAGACGTACAGCGCGGGCTCGGCATCGGGAGCGAGAACGCCCTCGGCCAGCCAGCGGTCCAGGGTCTCGGCGGCCTGCTTGTGACGGGCCGCGGCGGTGTCGGCCTGCGGCAGGATGAGCCGGACGATGTTGTGCGGGTCCGCCGACTCCAGGTGGTGCAGTCCGTCGGGGCGTACGACGACGTCGTACGGCGGTGAGGTCACCGCGGCGAGACTGCCGACCCGCTCGGGGACGTAGCGCAGTCCACGGAACGGGGTCAGACGCAGTCCCTGGCCGGCCGGACCTGATGTGTTCATTTCTGCATCGTATGTGTGCGGCGGGGATGCGCGATGATCGGGACAGAAGCATGGAATGAGGAGCGCAAAGAATGAGTCAGGCGAGCAGGACCAGGCCGAGCGGCAGCGGCACCGCGTTGAACGAGGCGTACGACACGGCGCTGCTCGATCTCGACGGGGTGGTGTACGCGGGCGGTCATGCGATCGTTCACGCCGTCGACTCGCTGGGAGCGGCGCGGGAGGGCGGGATGCATCTGGCATACGTGACCAACAACGCCCTGCGGACCCCGGCCGCGGTGGCCGAGCACCTGACCGACCTCGGAGTGCCGGCCGGGCCCAGTGATGTGATCACCTCGGCGCAGGCGGTGGCGCGGCTGATGGCCGATCAGCTGCCCGCCGGTGCACGGGTTCTGGTGGTGGGTGGCGAGGGGCTGCGCGTCGCACTGCGCGAGCGCGGGCTGGTGCCGGTGGAATCGGCGGACGACGAGCCGGCCGCGGTGGCGCAGGGGTACGGCGGGCCCGACATGGCGTGGGGGCGGTTCGCCGAGGCGGCCTACGCGATCGCGCGGGGGGTGCCGTGGTTCGCGTCCAACACGGATCTGACGATTCCGAGTGCCCGGGGGATCGCGCCGGGGAACGGTGCGGCGGTGGAGGTCGTACGGATCGCGACCGGGGCCGAGCCGCAGGTCGCCGGGAAGCCGTTGCCGCCGATGCACCGGGAGACGGTGCTGCGGACCGGGGCCGAGCGTCCGTTGGTGGTCGGGGACCGGCTGGACACGGACATCGAGGGTGCCTTCAACGGCGGTGTGGACTCCCTGCTGGTGCTCACCGGGGTGACGGACGCGGCGCGGCTGCTGGCCGCCGGGCCGCAGCACCGGCCGACGTTCGTGGACGCGGACCTGCGAGGGTTGCTGACCGGGCAGCCCGAGGTGACGCGGACGGGCGACGGGTTCGGCTGTGGTGGCTGGACGGCGTCGGTGCGCGGTGACGACCTGGTGATCGAGGGGGACGGGGAGGTGCTCGACGGGCTGCGGGCGCTCTGCGGGGCCGCGTGGTCGTACGCCGGGGACGGCTCGTGCGGGTTGGACGCGGCGAAGGCGGTCGCCAGGCTGGGGCTGTAGGAACGGTTCCCGGTGCTTCGAGAGCAAAGGAGGGTAGGCTAACCTAACTTTGTTCTGCTCGGTGTGCCACCGTCCGGATGGCCGACCCGCCCGGCGGGTGGTGCCGGGCTCGGGCCCACCCGCCGCCTGTGGTGAAGGACGACCCTCGCGCCCGATCACCCCCGACCCCGGGAGTACGACCCATGCAGCGCCTCACCGCGGACTCGGTGACCCTCGGCTACGACCGGCGGGTCATCGCGGAGAATCTCTCCGTCGAGATACCCGACAACTCGTTCACGGTGATCGTCGGTCCCAACGCCTGTGGCAAGTCGACCCTGTTGCGCGCGCTCTCGCGGATGCTGAAGCCGAACAGCGGACAGGTGCTCCTGGACGGGCAGGCGATCCACGAAATGCCCGCGAAGAAGGTCGCCAGGACGTTGGGACTGCTGCCGCAGTCCTCCGTCGCGCCGGACGGCATCACCGTCGCCGACCTCGTCGGGCGCGGCCGGTACCCGCATCAGGGGCTGCTGCGGCAATGGTCGCCGGACGACGAACGCATTGTCGAGGAATCGATGGCGGCGACCGGAGTCGGCACGCTCGCCGATCGCCATGTCGATGAATTGTCCGGCGGGCAGCGGCAGCGTGTCTGGATCGCCATGGCGCTCGCCCAGCAGACGCCGCTCCTGCTGCTCGACGAGCCGACGACGTACCTCGACATCCAGCACCAGATCGACGTCCTCGACCTCTGCGCGGAACTGCACGAGGCGCAGGGGCGCACCCTGGTGGCCGTCCTGCACGATCTGAACCACGCCGCGCGGTATGCCACCCATCTCGTCGCGATGCGGGAGGGCGAGGTGATCGCCGAGGGGGCGCCGGGCGACGTCGTCACCGCGGAACTGGTGGAGCGGGTCTTCGGGCTGCGCTGCCAGGTCATCGACGACCCGGAGACCGGCACGCCGCTGGTGGTCCCGGCCGCGCGCAAGCCGCGGAGCGGCGGGGCGGGCACACGGGACCAGGCATCAGCCGGGGCCTCGACGGGGGGCTGACGGGACGAAGGGGACCGTACGAGCTGCCGCCACGGTCGCGCCACGGGCCGGGGAAGGGGCCCACGCGGTGGTTACAGCAGCGTCCTGAGTCTCAGCAGGTCGCGGAAGCCCGCCTCCAGCCGGACCCGGCCCGTGCCCCATGCCTTGGCGAAGTTCAGCTCACCGTCCACCATGGCCACCAGGTCGTCACCGGTCATCGCGAGCCGGATCTCGGCCTTCTCCCGGGGCGGACCGTCGGCCGTGTCCAGGACCTGGATCCGGCCATGGGCCAGCCGCCCGGTGAAGGTGATGTCGAGGTCCTTGATGTGGCAGCTCAGCGAGCGGTCGAGGGCTGCCGCGCTGCGCACGTCGCCATCGGCCACCGCGAGGTTGCCGGAGAGTCTGTCGAGTGCGCTGCGGCACTCCGCCATGGTCGCCATCGTGACCGACGGTACCGCAGCCCCACGCGGTAGCGTTTCCCGCATGAGCGACTCGATGCCGGGGCCCGGGGCGGCATACGGAACAGTGCCCGGAGCGACGTCCGGGCAAGCGGCGCAGGGCTCGCCCGACGAGGACGCGGCCCCGGCCGCCGCAACCGTGTCCGAGCCCGCCGCGCCCACTCCCCTCGGTATCGAACGCACCCCTACCGGCAACGCCGAGGTCGACGCGCGGCTGGGGCGTCTGGCCGATGCGGACCACCTCACGGCGGACGGGCACATCGAGGTGTACGAGGATGTACACCGTGGGCTGCGCGACGCGCTGACCGCGCTGGACGCAGGACCCGCACCCGCACCGATGCCCTCGTACAACCACAGGAGCTGAACCGAACGTGGCAGGAGTGACACGTCACCGCCTCGACGCCGAGCTGGTACGCCGTGAGCTCGCCCGCTCGCGCGAGCACGCGAGCCAGCTGATCGCCGCGGGACGGGTGACCGTCGGTGGCAACACCGCGACCAAGGCCGCCACTCAGGTCGAGACCCGCGCCGCCATCGTCGTGACCAAGGACGACAGCGACCCCGAGTACGTCTCGCGCGGTGGACACAAGCTCGCCGGGGCTCTCGCCGCCTTCGTACCCCTCGGGCTGAAGATCGAGGGGCGGCGGGCGCTGGACGCCGGGGCGTCGACCGGCGGCTTCACCGACGTGCTGCTGCGGGCCGGCGCCGGTCATGTCGTCGCCGTCGATGTCGGCTACGGACAGCTCGCCTGGTCGCTGCAGTCGGATGAGCGCGTCACCGTCAAGGACCGTACCAACGTGCGTGAGCTGACCCTGGAGACGATCGACGGCCGGCCGGTGGATCTGGTGGTCGGTGATCTGTCGTTCATCCCGCTGGGGCTGGTCCTGCCCGCCCTGGCGCGCTGCGCGGCCCCCGACGCCGATCTGGTCCTCATGGTCAAGCCCCAGTTCGAGGTCGGCAAGGAGCGGCTCGGCAGCGGCGGTGTGGTGCGCAGCCCCGAACTGCGGGCCGAAGCGGTACGGGAGGTGGCGCGCCGGGCCTGGGCGCTGGGCCTCGGAGTGCGGGGGGTGACGGCGAGCCCGCTGCCGGGGCCCGCAGGAAATGTCGAGTACTTTCTCTGGCTGCGGGCCGGAGCGCCCGAGCTGGACCCGGCGGATGTCGACCGTGCAGTGGCGGAGGGGCCTCGTTGACGACGAATGCGGCACGAACTGTCTTTCTTCTGGCGCACACCGGCCGCCCGGCCGCGATCCGCAGCGCCGAACTTGTCGTACAGGGACTGCTGCGCAGCGGCCTCGGGGTGCGGGTGCTGGCCACCGAGGCGGCCGATCTGCCGCTGCCGGCGTCCGTCGAGACCGTCACGGACACCACACCCGGGGCTGTGGACGGCTGTGAGCTGCTGATCGTGCTCGGCGGGGACGGGACGCTGCTGCGCGGCGCCGAGTTCTCCCGCGCCTCCGGGGTGCCGATGCTCGGCGTCAACCTCGGCCGGGTCGGCTTCCTCGCCGAGGCCGAGCGGGACGACCTGGACAAGGTGGTCGACCGGGTCGTCACCCGGGCGTACCAGGTCGAGGAACGCATGACGCTCGATGTCGTCGTGCACAGCAACGGCGACGTCGTCCACACCGACTGGGCGCTCAACGAAGCGGCCGTGCAGAAGGTGTCGCCCGAGCGGATGCTGGAGGTCGTCCTGGAGATCGACGGCCGGCCGGTGACCGGGTTCGGCTGCGACGGGATCGTCTGCGCGACCCCGACCGGATCGACCGCGTACGCCTTCTCGGCGGGCGGTCCCGTCGTCTGGCCCGAGGTCGAGGCGCTGCTGATGGTGCCGATCAGCGCCCACGCGCTGTTCGCCAAGCCGCTGGTGACCTCGCCGGACTCGGTGCTGGCCGTCGAGGTACAGCAGCACACCCCGCACGGGGTGCTGTGGTGCGACGGGCGCAGGACCGTGGAGCTGCCCTCGGGGGCGCGGGTCGAGGTGCGCCGCGGTGCGGTGCCCGTACGGCTGGCTCGGCTGCACCACGCCTCCTTCACGGACCGGCTGGTGGCGAAGTTCGCGCTGCCCGTCTCGGGGTGGCGGGGCGCGCCGCACTGACCGGCGGACATGCCTGCGGAGACGGTGCGAATGCTCCAGGAGCACACGGGAGAGTGAACCCCGGGGGGCGGGGTCCGTCGCACATCGGGGCTTGGACCTCGTAAGGTCATGTCCGTGTTGGAGGAGATGCGGATACGGTCGCTCGGAGTCATCGACGACGCGGTGGTCGAGCTGTCACCCGGTTTCACCGCGGTGACGGGTGAGACCGGCGCGGGCAAGACCATGGTCGTCACCAGCCTGGGGCTGCTGCTCGGCGGGCGTGCCGACCCCACCCTCGTACGGATCGGGGCCAAGGCCGCCGTCGTCGAGGGACGGATCACGGTGTCCGAGGGCGAGGCGGTGGCCCTGCGGGCCGAGGAGGCCGGGGCCGAATTCGACGACGGTGCGCTGTTGATCAGCCGTACCGTCTCCGCGGAGGGGCGTTCCCGGGCGCATCTCGGCGGGAGATCGGTGCCGGTGGGGGTGCTCGCGGAACTGGCCGACGAGCTCGTCGCCGTGCATGGCCAGACCGACCAGCAGGGGCTGCTCAAGCCCGCCCGGCAGCGACAGGCCCTGGACCGGTACGCGGGCGACGGCGTCGCCGTGCCGCACGCCGAGTACGCGGCGGCGTACCAGCGGCTGCGGGCCGTTGTCACGGAGCTCGACGAGCTGACGACGCGCGCCCGCGAACGTGCCCAGGAAGCGGATCTGCTGCGTTTCGGGCTGGGCGAGATCGCCGGGGTCGAACCGTTGGCGGGCGAGGACGGCGACCTGGCCGCCGAGGCCGAACGGCTCGGTCACGCCGAAGCCCTCGCCTCCGCGGCGGCCCTTGCGCACACCGCGCTCGCGGGCAACCCGGAGGACCCGGAGGGCGTCGACGCGACGACCGTGGTCGCGGCCGCCGGACGGTCCCTGGACGCCGTGCGGTCCCACGATCCGGCGCTGGCCGCGCTCGCCGACCGGATCGGCGAGATCTCGATCCTGCTCGCCGACGTGGCGGGTGAACTGGCCGGGTACGCCGACCAGCTGGACGCCGATCCGCTGCGGCTCGCCGCGGTGGAGGAGCGGCGCGCAGCGCTCACGGGGCTCACCCGCAAGTATGGCGAGGACATCACCGCCGTGCTCGCCTGGGCCCAGGAGGGGGCCGCCCGGCTCACCGAGCTGGAGGGCGACGACGACCGCATCGGCGAACTGACGGCGGAGCGCGACGCGCTGCGGGCCGAACTCTCGGGCCTCGGACAGGCGTTGACCGATGCGCGTACCGGGGCGGCGGGGCGCTTCGCCGAGGCCGTCACGGCGGAACTGGCCTCCCTCGCGATGCCGCACGCCCGGGTCTCCTTCGACATCCGGCAGACCGAGGCGGCCGACGAGACCTCCGGCATCGAGGTCGGCGGGCGGAGCGTGGTCTACGGTCCCTCCGGCGCCGACGAGGTCGAGCTCCTGCTGGCCCCGCACCCGGGAGCCCAGCCGCGGCCGATCGCCAAGGGCGCGTCGGGCGGCGAGCTGTCCCGGGTGATGCTCGCCGTCGAGGTGGTCTTCGCCGGCTCCGACCCCGTCCCCACGTACCTCTTCGACGAGGTGGACGCGGGCGTCGGCGGCAAGGCCGCCGTGGAGGTCGGGCGGCGGCTCGCGAAGCTCGCCAGGTCCGCCCAGGTCGTCGTCGTCACACACCTGCCGCAGGTGGCGGCCTTCGCCGACCGGCAACTGCTGGTCGAGAAGACCGTCGACGGGTCGGTGACCAGCAGCGGGGTCACGGTCCTGGAGGGCGAGGACCGGGTGCGGGAGCTGTCCCGGATGCTCGCGGGGCAGGAGGACTCGCAGACGGCGCGGGCTCATGCGGAGGAGCTGCTCGCGGCGGCGCGGGCGGACGGGTAGCCGGGGCTCGCGGCCGTCGGGCGCGCGTTCACGGCCGGTCGCCGGGCGACCTCGCCCTCCAGGGGCGCCCGGCCGTTCGCTCACCGGACGGCCGCCGGACGGCCCCGGCGGACCGCTGCGTAGCCTGCTCGTATGGGAACAGCGTGCAACAGGGCCGTGGTGTCGGGTTCGGTCGCCGCCGCCGTCGCGGGGGTTGTGTACCGGGTGCTGCGGGCCCGGCCGCGCAGGCGCTGGCAGCGCACCAACTACGCGGGCCGGACCGTCGATCTGTACGCGGGTCCGGCCGTCGCCCTCGGAACCGTGGCCGGAACCGCCGTCCTTGCGCTGCCTGCTCGCACCAAGTACGCCGCAGCGCTCGCCGTGCTCGCGGCCGGCGGCTGCGGTGCCTACGACGACCTCGTCGGCGCCGACGATCCGCGTCGCGGTTTCCGGGCCCACCTGGGCGCGCTGCGGGGCGGCGAGGTGACCAGCGGCGCGGTGAAACTTCTCGGCATCGGGACCGCAGGGCTCACGGCCGGGACGCTGCTCAAGGAGCGTCCCGTCGATCGGATCCTCGCCGGCGTCGTGATCGCCGCAACCGCGCACCTCGTCAATCTGACGGACGTACGGCCCGCCGCCGCTGCCGCCACCGTGCTCGCTCTCGGGGCCCCGGGCCTGCCGAGGAGCGCGCTCGCTGCCGCGCCGATGGGCGCCGCGGCAGCCCTCGTCGCCGACGACCTGGGGGAGCGCACCATGATCGGGGACACCGGGGCCCACGCCCTGGGCGCCGCGCTCGGCGTCGCCGTCGTCGCGGGCCGCGGCCGGGCCGGTCTCGTCGCTCACACCGTGGGGCTCGTCGTGGCGACGGTCCACGGGGACCGGGTCAGCCGACTCGTCCGGGGGCTGTGGGACCGCTGACGGCGGAGGCCGGGACACGGGTGCGTCAACATCGCGTCAGCTTCTCACTTGTACGAGTGATAGATCGTGGCCGGTTGCTGTCGTATGCAGCGGGACAGTGGCCCGATTGTGCCGGAACGTGCGTACGGACTGGCATCCTTGACGTGCCATCACCGCCGACTCGGGAGCCCCGGGAGCCATTCAACGTGTCACAGCTGCGTACGGTCCAAGTCCTGGGCGGCGGCAGCGCGGGCAGCAGTGCCCACGTCAGCTCGCTCGCCGCGGGGCTGGTGGCGAGAGGCGTGCACGTCACCGTCTGCGCCCCGGCCGAACTGGACCACGCCTACGACTTCTCCGGCAAGGGAGTCGATTTCGCCCCCGTACCGCGACGCAGTGACCCCACCGCCGTCGCCGCGCTGCGTACCGCATGCCTGACCGCGGACGTGGTCCACGCGCACGGTCTGCACGCCGCCGTACGGGCCGCGCTCGCGCTCGGCGGCCGACGCGTCCCGCTGGTCGTCACCTGGCACGCCCGCGCCCACGCCGAGGGCGCCCGCAGCCGACTGCTGCATCTGATGGAGCGAAGGGCCGCCCGTGCGGCGGCAGTTGTGCTCGGCACGACATCGGACCTGGTCGACCGGGCGCGGCGCCGAGGCGCGCGCGATGCCCGGCTCTCGCCGGTCTCGGCCCCCGTGCCGCAGCAGCCGGCCGTCGTCGACGAGGGCAAGGCGCGGGCCGAACTCGGGGTGATGGAACGGCCGTTGATCGTGTCGTACGGCAGCCTCGTACCGCACCACGGGTACGACACGCTGCTCGACGCCGCACGGATGTGGCGCGGGCTCGACCCCGTGCCGCTGCTGGTCATCGCGGGGGAGGGGCGGGAACGGGCGGCCCTGCAGCGCCGGATCAGGGACGAGGAACTGCCCGTCAGGCTCATCGGCAGCCGCGACGACGTCGCCGAACTGCTCGCCGTCGCGGATCTGGCCGTGCTGTCCAGCCGGTGGGAGGCGCGCTCGGTACTGGCTCAGGAGGCGCTGCGACTCGGCGTTCCGCTGGTCGCCACCGCGGTCGGAGGGGTGCCCGAACTCGTCGGGGACGGGGCGGAGCTCGTGCCGTGCGGCAACGGCGAGGCGCTCGGGCGGGCGGTCGTCAGGCTGCTCGGTGATCCGGCGCGGTGTGAGCAGTTGGTGGCCGCGGGGCGCGCGCAGTCCGCCGACTGGCCGACGGCGGACGACACGATCGTGCAAGTCCTCGCCGTCTATGACGAGTTGACGCAGCCGTTGGCGGTCGCCCGGACGCGGTGAACGCTCCGCCCGCCGTGCTCCGCCAGGTTTCGGACCATGGGGCTACGAGGTGTGGCGCCGAGCCCGGAGCGCCAGGCTCAGGGCCAGGACCGCCTGGGGGTCGTCGAGGTCGGTGCCCAGCAGCTCACCGATGCGGGCCAGCCGGTTGTACAACGTCTGCCGGTTCAGATGGAGCTCGCGTGCCGTCTCCGCCTTGCGGCCCGCGTGGGCGAGGTACGTCTCCAGCGTCGGCAGCAGCGGAGGGCGCGAGCTGCGGTCGTGGTCGCGCAGCGGACCGATCGCCCGGTCCACGAACGCGGCCAGATCCGGATGGTCCCGCAGCCGCCACAGCAGCAGATCGATGTCCAAGCGCCGGGCGTCGTACCAGGGCCGGTCGCTGAGCCCCTGCGCGGCCGTCGCCGTCTCCGCGGCGTGCCGCAGTCCGGCACCGGCCGCGGCCCAGCCGCCGGCCACGCCCACCACCACGACCGGCGGATGCGATCCGGCCCGCTCCAGACCGGCGCGTTCCACACCGGCCCGCAACGCCGCCGCGACCCGGTCCGCGACCGCCGTGCGCTCCGTCTCGGACCGCAGCCCCAGCAACACCGGAACCCGGCCCTCCACGGGCCGCACGCCGAGCAGCACCGGCACGCCCACCGACGAGAGCTCCTCCAGCACGGCCCGTGCCAGCAGCGCCCAGTTCCCCGACACGGACAGTTCGGGGGCCAGCCGCATCACCACCGGCAGCAGCGGTGTCCCGCCCGGTTTGAAGCCCAGCACGCGGGCCTGCGCCGGGGCGTCCTCCGGAGTGATCCGGCCCTCCGCGAGATCCGACAGGAAGTCGCCCCGGCCGCGCGCCGCGAGCTCCTCCTCCTGACGGGCCTGCATCAGCACGACGGCGAGGATCCCCGCCGCCCGTTCCGCCGCCATCCGGTGCACCGTCACCAGCGGTGCGGACACGGCCAGCAGCACCAGCCTGGCCCGTACCGAACCGGTTCCCGGCCCGCCGCCCGGCACGTCCACCAGCACCGAACCCGTGGGCGGCGCCTCGCGGGCCGCCCGGCCACCGCGCATTCCGTCCCACACCTGGAGCGGATCGGCGGACACCGGGCCGGACGCGGGACCGGCCGCGTACAGCAGCTGGCCGTCCGCCGTCTCCAGGAAGACCGGGTTGGCCGCGAAGTCCGCCAGGATGCCCAGCACCTGGGGCACCCCGCCACCGCCGAGGAGCGCCTCCGTGCACCTGCGGTGCACATCCTCGGCCTGCCGCAGCAGGGCGTAGTGACCGTTGACGATCTCCGTGTGTATCTCCTCGGTCACCGTCACGAACGGCACCTCGCGGTGCAGCTGCACCAGCGGCAGACCGGCCGCGCGGGCGGCGTCCACGATCGATGCGGGCAGCCTGCTGAAGCGCGGACCGAGTTCCACCACCAGGGCGGCGATCCCGCGGTCGGCGAGCCTGCGGACGAAGGCGCGCTGCTCGGCGGGACGGGTGCCGAGCCCCAGTCCGGTGGTGAGCAGCAGCTCACCGCCCTTGAGCAGCGAAGCGATGTTGGGGACCTCGCCCGCGTGCACCCAGCGCACCGTACGGTTCAGCCGGTCCGCACCGGCCACCACCTCCGGGAGCCCGCTGCGCAGCCCCGGCAGCTCAAGGGCCCGCTGCACGGTGATTCCGCCTTGCGTCTCCACTGGCTCCGGCCTCGCGTTTCCATTCGGTTCAAACGGGCGGTCGCCCTGATTCAGGAAGGTACCGGCCCCGGGCGCGGGAGGCGCGGTCGGGGAGGTGCCGAGGGGCTCCGCCGACCGGGAGCGGCCGCTCTGATCTGCCGCTTTCGACCTGCCCGGGGACATGGAACCACGGTTGACACGGGTCGAGGCCGCTGCGATCTTGTGACCGCCGCGCGGTTCGGACCGTGCGGCTCTCCTACCCGGACCTGGAGCAGACGTGGGCGACGACGTATCGGCGTACGCAAGCCGGGAGGACCTTCCCGGCCCCCTGGTCGGGGTCGACTGGCTCGCGTCGCGGCTGGGCGAGCCCGGACTGGTGGTCCTGGACGCCTCCGTGGGCGCGCACCGGGGCTCCGGGCGGCGGATCCCGGACGCGCGGCCCTTCGACATCGACGGGGCGCTGTCCGACCACTCGGGACCACTGCCGCACACGATGCCCGATGCCTGCCGGTTCACCGAGGAACTGCGCTCCCTCGGCGTCCACGACACCGACACCGTCGTCGTCTACGACGGCGCGGGCATCTACTCCAGCCCGCGCGCCTGGTGGATGCTGCGCGCGATGGGCTTCGACCGGGCCGCGGTGCTCGACGGTGGCCTGCCCGCCTGGACGGACGCCGGGCTGCCGCTGGAGACCGCCCGGCCCGCGCCCGCGGAGCGCGGCGACTTCACGGCCCGGCCGCGCGCGGGACGGATCGTGGGCAGCGACGAGGTGGTGGCGGCCCTGGCCGACCCCGCGGCGGCGGTCTTCGACGCCCGCTCCGGGGAGCGGTACTCCGGCGTGGTCGCCGAGCCACGACCGGGACTGCGCGCCGGCCATATGCCGGGGGCGGTCAATCTGCCCTTCGGCGTGCTCCAACGCGACGGCCGGATGCGCCCGGCGGATGAGCTGCGCGCCGTGTTCGCCGCCCTCGCCGGAGACCGGCAACGGCTGTTCTTCAGCTGCGGATCGGGCGTCACCGCCTGCGTGCTGGCGCTCGGGGCCGAGCTGGCCGGGTACCGCGAGCCGGCCGTGTACGACGGGTCCTGGAGCGAATGGGGGCTGCCCTCGGAGCTGCCCGTCGTGACCGGAACGCAGAGCGTGGGGCAGCCGCGCCGGCACGGCTCGCCGCACTCCTGTGAGAACCCGGAACCGGAGCGGATCGGCGTCCGGGCGAACGGAAGGGGGCGGACACCGCTCGCGCGATGACCGCCCCCTTCCCGAGGTCAGCCGACGTACGCCCCGCTCGCCGTCAGGCGCAGTGCCGTGTCGATCAGCGGCACGTGGCTGAACGCCTGGGGGAAGTTCCCCACCTGGCGCTGCAGACGGGAATCCCACTCCTCCGCGAGCAGGCCCAGATCGTTGCGCAGGGACAGCAGCCGCTCGAAGAGCCGGCGTGCCTCGTCGACCCGGCCGATCATCGCCAGGTCGTCGGCCAGCCAGAACGAGCAGGCCAGGAACGCGCCCTCGTCGCCCTCCAGACCGTCGACGCCGGCGTGCTCGCCCTTGGTGGGGTAGCGCAGCACGAAGCCGTCCTCGGTGGACAGCTCGCGCTGGATCGCCTCGATCGTGCCGATCACGCGCTTGTCGTCGGGCGGCAGGAATCCCATCTGAGGGATCAGCAGGAGGGAGGCGTCCAGCTCCTTCGATCCGTAGGACTGGGTGAAGGTGTTGCGCTCCTTGTCGTAGCCCCGGTCGCAGACGTCTCGGTGGATCTCGTCACGCAGTCCGCGCAGCCGCTCCACCGGCCCCTCCGCGTCACCGGACTCGATCAGCTTGATGGTGCGGTCGACGGCGACCCAGGCCATCACCTTGGAGTGGACGAAGTGGCGGCGCGGGCCGCGCACCTCCCAGATGCCCTCGTCCGGCTCGTCCCAGTGCTTCTCCAGGTACTCGATCAGCTTGAGCTGGAGGCCCGTGGCGTAGTCGTTGCGGGTCAGGCCCGTCATGTGGGCGAGGTGCAGCGCCTCGGTGACCTCGCCGTACACGTCCAGCTGGAGCTGGCCCGCGGCGCCGTTGCCGACCCGGACCGGGCCGGAGTTCTCGTAACCGGGCAGCCAGTCCAGCTCGGCCTCGCCCAGCTCGCGCTCGCCCGCGATGCCGTACATGATCTGCAGGTTCTCCGGGTCCCCGGCGACCGCCCGCAGCAGCCACTCGCGCCAGGCGCGGGCCTCCTCGCGGTATCCGGTGCGCAGCAGGGACGAGAGGGTGATCGCGGCGTCACGCAGCCAGGTGTAGCGGTAGTCCCAGTTCCGGGAGCCGCCGATGTCCTCGGGCAGGGACGTGGTCGGCGCGGCGACGATGCCGCCGGTCGGCGCGTACGTCAGGGCCTTGAGGGTGATCAGGGAGCGGACCACGGCCTCGCGGTAGGGCCCGTGGTATGTGCACTGTTCGACCCATTCACGCCAGAAGTCCGCGGTCGCGTCCAGTGAACCCTCCGGGTCCGGCAGGCCCGGCGGCTCGTGGTGCGAGGGCTGCCAGCTGATCGTGAACGCGATCCGGTCACCCGGCGCGACCGTGAAGTCGGAGTACGTCGTCAGGTTCTCGCCGAAGGTGTCGGCGGGAGTGTCCAGCCAGACGGAGTCCGGGCCGGCGACGGCGACCGTACGGCCGTCGACCTTGTGCACCCACGGGGTGACCCGGCCGTAGCTGAACCGCATGCGCAGCTCCGAGCGCATGGGTACCCGGCCGCTGATTCCCTCCACGATCCGGATCACCTGCGGGGCACCGTCACGCGGCGGCATGAAATCGGTCACTCTGACCGTTCCGCGCGGGGTGTCCCATTCCGATTCCAGGATCAGGGAATCGCCGCGGTAGCGGCGGCGGTCGGCGGAGGGCGGCTCGGCCCCCTCCTCCCGCGCCGGTCCCAGGCGCCAGAAGCCGTGCTCCTCAGTACCCAGAAGTCCCGCAAAAACGGCATGCGAATCGAAGCGTGGGAGGCACAGCCAGTCGACTGTGCCGTCCCGGCAGACCAGGGCGGCGGTCTGCATGTCTCCGATGAGTGCGTAATCCTCGATGCGCCCGGCCACGTGCATCTCCAGTCGAACGGCCTTGTCACCCCGTAGGGCATTACTGCGGGTCAAGAGGTCGTCGCAAGGGGTTGTTGTGGGGGAACCTGCGTGCTCGGAACCTCGCCCGGAGCGAGTGTCCGAGCAGGATACGACGCACCCAGGTGATCTGCGCGACCGTCTCATCAACAGGTCTGCGCCGAACGGGTGCGGTGTGAGGGGCTCGAGATGATCTTGTGTAGTGAGTGTGCGGGGTGTGGCCGGAAGCAGCCTCCCCGGGTCGCTGATACCCTGGTAGCCCGTGGACCGGTGGTCGTCCGCAACAGCGGACGAGGCCCCCGAACCGCAGCGACGGCACCTCCGGAACGACCGGACGGCAACGCCGGTACGCACCTCACGATCGCGACCACGGGAGCCCCCTTTGGCTATGCAGCCCACATCCACGACGACCAAGCACATCTTCGTCACCGGGGGTGTCGCCTCTTCCCTCGGCAAGGGTCTGACTGCCTCCAGCCTCGGCGCCCTGCTCAAGGCGCGCGGACTCCGGGTCACCATGCAGAAGCTCGACCCGTACCTGAACGTCGACCCGGGCACGATGAACCCGTTCCAGCACGGGGAGGTGTTCGTCACCAACGACGGCGCCGAGACCGACCTGGACATCGGCCACTACGAGCGCTTCCTCGACGTCGACCTCGACGGCTCCGCCAACGTCACCACCGGGCAGGTCTACTCCCAGGTGATCGCCAAGGAGCGGCGCGGCGAGTACCTCGGTGACACCGTGCAGGTCATCCCGCACATCACCAACGAGATCAAGCACCGCATCCGCCGCATGGCCACCGATGACGTCGATGTCGTCATCACCGAGGTCGGCGGCACGGTCGGTGACATCGAGTCGCTGCCGTTCCTGGAGACCGTGCGCCAGGTCCGCCACGAGGTCGGCCGGGACAACGTCTTCGTCGTGCACATCTCGCTGCTGCCCTACATCGGCCCGTCCGGCGAGCTCAAGACCAAGCCGACCCAGCACTCCGTCGCCGCGCTGCGCAACATCGGCATCCAGCCCGATGCCATCGTGCTCCGCGCCGACCGTGACGTGCCGACCGCCATCAAGCGCAAGATCTCGCTGATGTGCGACGTCGACGAGGCCGCCGTGGTGGCCTGCGTGGACGCCAAGTCGATCTACGACATCCCCAAGGTGCTGCACACCGAGGGCCTGGACGCCTATGTCGTGCGCAAGCTCGACCTGCCGTTCCGTGACGTCGACTGGACCACCTGGGACGACCTGCTGGACCGCGTCCACAACCCCGACCACGAGGTCACCGTCGCGCTCGTCGGCAAGTACATCGACCTGCCCGACGCCTATCTCTCGGTCACCGAGGCCATCCGGGCCGGCGGCTTCGCGAACAAGGCCCGCGTCAAGGTCAAGTGGGTCGCCTCCGATGACTGCAAGACCCCGGCCGGCGCCGCCAGGCAGCTCTCCGACGTGGACGCGATCTGCGTCCCGGGCGGCTTCGGCGACCGCGGTGTCAACGGCAAGATCGGCGCCATCCAGTACGCCCGTGAGAACAAGGTGCCGCTGCTCGGCCTCTGCCTCGGCCTCCAGTGCATCGTGATCGAGGCCGCGCGCAACCTTGCCGAGATCCCCGACGCCAACTCCACCGAGTTCGACGCCGCCACCGCGCACCCCGTCATCTCGACGATGGAGGAGCAGCTCGCGTACGTCGAGGGCGCGGGCGACCTGGGCGGCACCATGCGGCTCGGCCTGTACCCGGCGAAGCTCGCCGAGGGCTCGCTGGTCCGCGAGGCGTACGACGACCAGCCGTACGTGGAGGAGCGTCACCGCCACCGCTACGAGGTCAACAACGCCTACCGCGCCGAGCTGGAGAAGAAGGCTGGTCTGGTCTTCTCCGGCACCTCCCCGGACAACAAGCTCGTCGAGTACGTCGAGTACCCGCGCGAGATCCACCCCTACCTGGTCGCCACCCAGGCACACCCGGAGCTCCGCTCCCGCCCGACCCGCCCCCACCCGCTCTTCGCGGGCCTGGTGAAGGCCGCCGTCGAGCGCAGGACGGGTGCCGGGGCCGGTGGCAAGCAGACCGCCGCATCGGGCAAGTAGTCCGGCGGCAGGCAGGCATTAACGTTGACCGGGGTACGGATCCACTGTGGATGCGTGCCCCGGTTTCTGTTCTTCGTGGGAGGACGTAGATGGGTTTCCAGGACACGCCCGAGGAGTGGCAGGTCACCGCGACCAAGACGCCCTTCACCGGCAACAAGACCAGCGTCCGCACCGATGAAGTGGTGATGCCCGACGGCACGGTCGTACGCCGCGACTACCAGGTCCACCCGGGTTCGGTCGCCGTGCTCGCGATCGACGAGGAGGACCGGGTCCTCGTGCTGCGGCAGTACCGCCACCCGGTGCGCCACAAGCTCTGGGAGATCCCGGCCGGACTGCTCGACATCCCCGGTGAGAACCCGCTGCACGCGGCACAGCGCGAGCTCTACGAGGAGGCGTACGCCAAGGCCGAGGACTGGCGGGTGCTGGCGGACGTCTACACCACGCCGGGCGGCTGCGACGAAGCCGTACGGATCTTCCTGGCCCGGAATCTCTCCGAGGCCGACGGGGAGCGCTACGAGGTCTCCGAGGAGGAGGCCGACATGGAGCTGGCCCGGGTGCCGCTCCAGGAGCTGGTGCGCGGGGTGCTCGCCGGGGATCTGCACAACAACTGCCTCGTGGTGGGTGTCCTCTCGCTCGCGGCGGTGCGCGCCGGTGACGGGATCGATTCCCTGCGTCCGGCCGAGGCGCCCTGGCCCGCCCGCCCGTTCGAGGCCTGACGATCAGCAAGGACCGCTCGGGGTCCGGCCGTTCGACGAGCAGGGATCGTCCGGGGACCGGGCGGGGCGTCGTCCGGGGTCCGGTGGTCCGATCGGCAGTCTGACCGGGCGGCTCGGCGGACCGCTGAACGGTTCGCCGACATCACCGACATCTTCCGATCGGAAAAGACGCTGATCCGATCGAGGGACCTCTGCGCCATGCTCCACGGAATTCGTCCATACGCCTGAACTACGCTCGGAATGCCCTGACCGGAGTCCCGGCGGGCAATGCGTGCAGCGAAGTGGAGCGTGGCCCGTGACGGATCAGGCGGTGGACACCAGCGGCCCGGTTGAGGCAGCGGGAACCGAGGAGCCGTCCGGCGCCGCCCCACCCCGATTCTTCGGCCGCGAACGCGAGTTGAAGGCGCTACGGGCCGACATCGAGCGGGCCGGACTGGACACCCTGGCCGGCCGCAAGGCCGCCCGCGCACGGGTCCTGCTGATCGCCGGCCGTCCCGGTTCCGGACGCACCGCGCTCGCCGGTGAACTCACCCGCCGGCTGCTCTCCACCGACGGTTACGCGGACGGACTGCTCAGGGCCCGGCTCACCGATCCCGGCGGCGCGCCGGTTCCCACCGAGCGCACCGCGCGGGAGCTGCTCGACCAGCTGGGTGTGACGGGGCCGCCCGGCGCGGACGGGGACGAACTCTCCGAGTTGCTCCGCGAGGCGCTCACCGGGCGCCGCACCCTGCTGCTCCTCGATGACGCCGTGGACGCGGAACAGGTCGACCCGCTGCTGCCGGACGACCCCGACTGTCTGGTCGTCGCCACCTCCGAGGGCCCGCTGACCGGCATCCCGGGCGTCCGCCCCTGCACCCTCGGCGGTCTGGACGCGGGCTCCGCGGTCCGGCTGCTCGCCCGGCTCATCGGCCAGGTCAGGATCACCGTCGACCCGCGGACCGCCGAGACCCTGGCCGAGGAGTGCGGTGGACTGCCGGCGGCCCTGGTGATGGTCGGAGGCTGGCTCGCCGCCCGTCCCATGGCCTCGGTCGCCGATGTCACCAAACAGCTGCGGGAACTGCCGGACGAGCCGGAGCAGTCCAACGGTGCCCGCCCGCTGGCCCGCGCCTTCCGGCTGGTCCACGACTCCCTGCCGGCGACCGCCGCCCGGATACTGCGCCTGCTCGCCCTCGCTCCCGCCGGGCTCGCCGACGCGCACACCGCCTCCGCGCTGGCCGGCTGCTCCGTCTCGGCCGCCCGGACGACCCTCGACGACTTCGTGGCCCTGGGACTGCTGCGCACCGACGGGGCGGACGAGCCGCAGTACGAGGTGCCCGGCTGCCTCGCCCCGTTGCTGCGGGCGCTCCTGGAGGCCAGGGACCGGCCGACGGAGATCCAGCTGGCCAGGGCCCGGATGCTGGAGCGGACCGTACGGCTGTTGCAGTCCTGCCGGGCGGTCACCGACCCCGAGGGTTCCCCGGCCCGCCGCAAGCTCGCCGGGCTGCCGCGCTCGCTGCGCTTCCCCGGCCCCGACGCGGCCGCCGAATGGCTGCGGATGCGCCGGCCCGCGCTGCTGGCCTCGGCCAGGATCGCCGTCGAGGACGGTGAACTCGACACTCTGGCAAGGAGGTTGGTGGCAGCTCTGGTGCGGGCGCTGGCCGTGCATCAGGGCACCGAGGCCGCCGCGCCCGAGCTGTACGGACTGCACGGTCTGGTCCTGGCCGTCGCCGAACGGCGCGATCTGCCGCGCGAGCGGGCCGCCGCACTGCTCAACCTCGCCGACCTCGATGCCAGGACCGGCCGTACGCGGGAGGCGCTGGCCCGCTACCGCGCCGCGCTGGACGCCGGACGGGCCGCGAAGGACCCGTACGCCACCGGCCGCGCGATGGAATCCGTAGGCGGCGCCTACGCCGAGCTGGGGGACTTCCAGCGGGCCTCCGACTGGTACGGCCGGGCGCTGGCGCAGCGGCTCACCCAGGGCGAGCGGGCCGACGAGGCGCGGTTGTACGGGCGGCTCGGCGCCGTCCACACCTATGCCGGGCGGTACGGCGAGGCGCTGCGGAACTGGCGCGCCGCCGCCGCCGGGTACCGCAGGCTCGGCGATGTCCCGGCCCAGGCGCGGGCACTGAGCGAGGCCGCCCGGGTGCAGGAGTACGCGGGCCGCCCCCACGAATCGCTGCACACCTGCCAGGAGGCCGTTCAGTGGGCCAGGAGGGCCGGGGACGTACGGCTGCAGGCGGCGCTGGAGCTGCGGCTGGCCGACACCCTCGAACGGCTCGGCGACCCGGCCGCGGCCCGGCTGCACAGGGGTCTGGCCGACAGCTTGCTGGGCGAGAAGGGTGCAACCTACGAAATCCGCAGTGTGATCACTGAAAAATAATGCTTTGTAAGGCTAGACAGCGAGAAGTCCTTCATTAAACTGGCTGTACCGCGTGTGTTCGCGGTATCTCCATTTACGCAGTGTCTATCCGGGTATGTGTAGCTGTGTCCGGGTAACCCTCTGAGTCAAGGACCGTGATCGACGTGAAGGTCGGCATCCCCCGCGAAGTCAAGAACAACGAGTTCCGCGTGGCGATCACGCCTGCCGGTGTGAACGAGCTCGTCCGCCACGGCCATCAGGTCGTCGTCGAGGAGAACGCCGGGGCCGGCTCCTCCATCACGGACGAGGAGTACATCGCCGCCGGAGCGCAGATACTCGCCACCGCGGACGAGGTCTGGGCCGCCGCCGATCTGCTGCTCAAGGTCAAGGAGCCGGTCGCCGAGGAGTACCACCGCCTCCGCAAGGACCAGACGCTCTTCACCTACCTGCACCTCGCCGCCTCCCGCGAGTGCACGGACGCGCTGCTGGAGTCGGGCACCACGGCCATCGCGTACGAGACGGTCGAGACCGCGAACCGCGCGCTGCCGCTGCTCGCCCCGATGTCCGAGGTCGCGGGCCGGCTGGCCCCGCAGGTCGGCGCCTACCACCTGATGCGCTCGGCCGGTGGCCGCGGCGTGCTGCCGGGCGGGGTTCCCGGCACGGCGGCCGGCAAGGCCGTCGTCATCGGCGGCGGTGTCTCGGGCTGGAACGCCACGCAGATCGCCGTCGGCCTCGGCTTCCACGTCACGCTGCTCGACAAGGACATCAACAAGCTGCGCGAGGCCGACAAGATCTTCGGCACCAAGGTGCAGACGGTCGTCTCCAACGCCTTCGAGCTGGAGAAGGCCGTCGTCGAGGCCGACCTCGTCGTCGGTGCCGTGCTCATCCCGGGTGCGAAGGCCCCGAAGCTCGTCACCAACGAGCTTGTCGCCAAGATGAAGCCCGGAAGTGTACTTGTCGACATTGCAATCGACCAGGGTGGCTGCTTCGAGGACTCGCACCCGACGACCCACGCCGAGCCGACCTTCATGGTCCACAACTCGGTCTTCTACTGCGTCGCGAACATGCCCGGCGCGGTGCCGAACACCTCCACGTACGCCCTCACCAACGCCACGCTGCCGTACATCGTGGAGCTCGCCAACCGTGGCTGGGTCGAGGCGCTGCGCCGTGACGCCGCACTGGCCAAGGGTCTCAACACCCATGACGGACAGGTCGTTTACCGCGAGGTGGCCGAGGCGCACGGTCTGCCGCACGTCGAGCTGAGCTCGCTCCTCGGCTGACGGGTCAACATCTTCCGTCAACCTCATGAGTCCGGCCGGACCTTGCCGAGCAAGGTCCGGCCGGACTCATGTCGGGTCCCGCGGGGTCCCTGCGCAACTCGTCTCGAACGTAACCCTTCAACCGATTCGTGCACCTGTTAAAAGTGTGCGCCGGTGGCTGCGTGCCCTTGACAGGGAGGTGTTCGATTGCCGACACATCGGTCCGGGTCCGGCGGATTGTGTTGCTGCGGAGCGGTGACACGCCATAGAGTCGCCAATCGTCGGCATGATGCCACGCTGACCTATCGATAAGTTTCCTGGTCACATCCAAGGAGGTAAGACGACTTGTGAATGAGTCGACATTTACTCCCGGGGGTGTTCAACCAGGGATGCCTGCACGGGGCCAGAGCCCGAACGGGCTGGAGGCTGTCGGCTCCGTCGCTGTCCGCACCTTCGCCACCCACCAGCACATGACGACAGCCCCCCAGATGATGGACGGCCTACACGTGAACGCCATGGCCGGCAACGAGAGTGGCCGAGACACTGCCCACTTCGCCGACTTCGACGAGGTGCCCCAGGGGCACTTCTACGACCCCGACGCCGAGTACGAGCCCGATCCGGAGTACGCGGCCACTCTCGCGCCCGACGCTGCCCGACAGCGCCGCGAGCGGATCGGCCCGACCGGTCGACCCCTGCCCTATTTCCCGATCCCGGGTCCGCTGACCGACCACGGTCCCGCGAAGATCATCGCGATGTGCAACCAGAAGGGCGGCGTCGGCAAGACCACGTCGACCATCAACCTGGGTGCCGCACTCGCGGAGTACGGACGTCGCGTCCTGCTCGTCGACTTCGACCCGCAGGGAGCCCTGTCGGTCGGGCTCGGCGTCAACCCGATGGAGCTCGACCTCACGGTCTACAACCTGCTCATGGAGCGGGGCATGTCGGCCGACGAGGTCCTGCTGAAGACCGCGGTCCCGAACATGGACCTGCTGCCCAGCAACATCGACCTGTCGGCTGCGGAGGTGCAGCTGGTGAGCGAGGTCGCCCGGGAATCCACGCTGCAGCGCGCCCTGAAGCCGCTGATGGCCGACTACGACTACATCGTGATCGACTGTCAGCCGTCGCTGGGCCTGCTCACCGTGAACGCCCTGACGGCGGCCCACAAGGTCATAGTGCCGCTCGAATGCGAGTTCTTCGCGCTGCGCGGCGTGGCCCTGCTCACCGAGACCATCGAGAAGGTCCAGGAGCGGCTCAACCCGGATCTGGAGCTCGACGGCATCCTCGCCACCATGTACGACTCCCGCACGGTGCACAGCCGCGAGGTCCTCGCGCGCGTCGTCGAGGCCTTCGACGACCACGTGTACCACACGGTCATCGGGCGCACCGTGCGTTTCCCGGAGACCACGGTCGCGGGTGAGCCCATCACCACGTACGCCTCCAACTCGGTCGGTGCCGCCGCCTATCGCCAGCTCGCCAGGGAGGTGCTCGCCCGGTGTCACGCCGAGTGAGTCTGCCCGGGGCCGACGAACTGTTCCGTACCACCGGGGGGATGGGTCTGCAGGCCTCGTCCCCCGCAGACCGGCGGCGCAAGGCGAACGGCGAGGCCCGGGTGCCCGGCCCGGCGGGTGAGAGCGACACCGGGGCCGACGGGCCGACTGCGGGTACGACGGAGACCGGAGCCGCTGCCGCCGCGCGGGAAGAGCACTCCGCGGCGGACGCCGACGCGGGGGAATCGCGCAGCCGCGGTGGCGAGCGGGTCGCGGTGGCGGGACAGTCGGGGCGCAGGCCCCAGCAGTCCCCGCCGTCCGCGCAGTCGCCGGCGCCGTCGTCCGCGCAGGAGGCGGTTCCCGCCCCCGCCGTCCAGCAGCAGCGCAGGCGTGGCGGCGGACGGGGGGCGAACCGGCGGCCCAGCGGCCGTGAGCGCCACGACGAGAAGATCACCGTCTATGTCTCCGCCGAGGAACTGATGGACCTCGAACACGCACGTCTCGTGCTGCGCGGGGAGCACGGGCTCGCGGTCGACCGCGGACGGATCGTCCGCGAGGCCGTCGCGGTGGTTCTCGCGGACCTGGAGTCGCGGGGCGACGCGAGCATCCTCGTACGGCGGCTGCGCGGCCGCTGACGGGCGGGGCGCCGGTAGCCTGCCCGGGGTGCCGCCGTCGGCCGAGCGGCCCGGCCCCTTCCGTCCGGGCCTTTGCCCGCCGCCCGTATCCCGCTTGCCCCTGGACCCTCATGCCGACGAACGACGAGCCCGCCCGCACCCTGCGCCGCCCCTTGGGCCGAGGTCCGGGCGGTCGGCCTGCTGTGGCACCTGCGGCGTCCGGGGGCGGCGACGGTGAATCCGCCGTGCCGCTTCCCGGCACCGATGAGGCGTCCCCGGCCCCGTCTCCGGCGGATGCGGCGGCGGCCGGGCCTGCCGGGACCGTCGGGTCCCAGGACCCCGTACCGCCTTCCGGGCCCGTCGCGACAGCGCCACCGGGCCCGTCCCCCGAGCCGGCCGACGACGGGCGGTTCACCGTTCGGCTGGCGAACTTCGAGGGGCCGTTCGATCTGCTGCTGCAGCTCATCTCCAAGCACAAGCTGGATGTGACCGAAGTCGCGCTGTCCAAGGTCACCGACGAGTTCATGGCCCACATCCGGGCCATGGGGCCGGACTGGGACCTGGATCAGACCACCGAGTTCCTCGTCGTCGCCGCCACCCTGCTCGACCTGAAGGCCGCCCGCCTGCTGCCCGCGGCAGAGGTGGAGGACGAGGCGGATCTGGCCCTGCTCGAAGCGCGCGACCTGCTCTTCGCCCGGCTGCTCCAGTACCGTGCGTACAAACGCGTCGCGGAGATCTTCAGCGACCGGCTGGAGTCGGAGGGGCGGCGCTTCCCGCGGACCGTGGGCCTGGAGCCGCACCACGCCGAGCTGCTGCCCGAGGTCGTCATCAGGATCGGAGCGGAGAAGTTCGCCGAACTGGCCGTGCGGGCGATGCAGCCGAAGCCCGAGCCTCGGGTGTACGTCGACCACATCCACGCGCCGCTGGTCAGCGTGCGGGAACAGGCCGAGATCGTGGTGGCCCGGCTGCGCGAGGCCGGGGAGATCAGCTTCCGGGTGCTCACCGAGGACGCGCCGGACACCCTCACCGTCGTCGCCCGGTTCCTCGCGCTGCTGGAGCTGTACCGGGAGAAGGCCGTAGCGCTGGACCAGGACGAGGCGCTCGGTGAGCTCCTGGTGCGCTGGGCCGCAGGAGAGGGGGCCGAGCCCGTCGTGACGGACGAGTTCGACACCGAGGTGACCGGGGCGCAGGACGTCCGGGAGGATGGGAAGGCATGAGTCAGCAGGACACCACGGGTTCCACCGTCGCGGATCTCGATCTCAAGCCCGCGCTGGAGGCCGTCCTCATGGTCGTCGACGAGCCCGCCACGGAGGAACACCTCGCCAAGGTGCTGGAACGGCCCCGCAGGGCCGTCGCCGACGCGCTGCGCGAGCTGGCCGACGAGTACACCGTGCAGCGCCGCGGGTTCGACCTGCGGCTGGTCGCGGGCGGCTGGCGCTTCTACACGCGCCCGGAGTACGCGGCGGCCGTCGAGGGCTTCGTCCTGGACGGCCAGCAGGCCCGTCTCACGCAGGCGGCGCTGGAGACCCTCGCGGTGGTCGCGTACCGTCAACCGGTCAGCCGGTCGAGGGTCTCCGCGGTCCGCGGCGTGAACTGTGACGGGGTCATGCGGACCCTCCTGCAGCGGGGCCTCGTCGAGGAAGCGGGCGCGGAACCCGAAACAGGTGCGATCCTGTACAGGACGACGAACTACTTTCTGGAGCGGATGGGCCTGCGTGGCCTGGATGAGCTCCCGGAGCTCGCGCCCTTCCTCCCCGAGGCGGACGCGATCGAGGCCGAGACGCCAGAGGGTGTGCCGTCGTTCGATCCGGACGCACCGGACACCCCGGAAACTCACGCAGACGACAAGACGGAATTTTGATGCGAAGCAGTGGCAGGAACAGCGGAAGCGGCAGCGGCAGGAGCGGCGGCAACCGGAATCCCCGGGGTGCCGGCGCCGGGCGCGACGGCAAGCAGGAGCAGCGTCCTCGTCGGCCCCGGCCCGAGGAGCGCCGCTATGACGTGGGCGCCACCGGCGAGCAGAGCGGCGACGGTCCCCGCAAGGGCCGTGGCGCCGCGGCCCGCGGCGGTGCCAAGGGCGGTCCGAAGCCCGCGCAGGCCGGTGGCGGCCGGAGCGGCGGCGCGCGTCGCCAGGGCGCCCCGTCCCGTCCGCGTGAGCTCGACGCCAAGATCGAGCAGCGCAACCGGGACAGGTACGCGAACAAGCCCGACATCAGGACGCCCAAGACCTTCCCGGGCGCCGAGCAGGAGGGCGAGCGGCTGCAGAAGGTCCTCGCCAGGGCCGGCATGGGCTCGCGCCGCGCGTGCGAGGAACTGATCGAGCAGGCCCGCGTCGAGGTCAACGGCGAGATCGTTGTCGAGCAGGGCATGCGCGTCGATGTGCACAAGGACGAGATCAAGGTCGACGGTCTGACCGTCGCCGCGCAGTCGTACCTCTTCTTCGCGCTGAACAAGCCCGCCGGTGTTGTCTCCTCCATGGAGGACCCGGACGGCCGTCAGTGCCTCGGCGACTACGTCACCAACCGTGAGACGCGACTCTTCCACGTCGGCCGGCTGGACACCGAGACCGAGGGCATCATCATGCTCACCAACCACGGCGAGCTGGCCCACCGCCTGACCCACCCCAAGTACGGGGTGAAGAAGACCTACCTGGCCGCCATCCAGGGACCGCTCCCGCGCGACCTGGGCAAGCGGCTCAAGGACGGCATCCAGCTGGAGGACGGCTACGCCCGCGCCGACCACTTCCGGGTCGTCGAGAACACCGGCAAGAACTACCTGGTCGAGGTGACCCTCCACGAGGGCCGCAAGCACATCGTCCGCCGGATGCTGGCCGAGGCCGGCTTCCCGGTCGAGCGGCTCGTACGGACGTCCTTCGGGCCGATCCCGCTGGGCGACCAGAAGTCCGGCTGGCTGCGCCGCCTCACCAATACCGAGGTCGGCATGCTGATGCGCGAGGTCGGCCTGTAAGACCGTCCGGACGCTCCGCCCCGGCTCCGTCCGCTCCACGGCCCGCGGCCGGTTCCTGCTTTCGATTTTCGAACAGGAATCGGCCGCGGGCCTTTTGCTGCGACCGTTCCGCCTTTATAGTCAGACTGACTATTAAGGAGGCGGGAGTGAGTCTCGCGGATGTCCTCGATCCCCTGCAGCAGCCCCTGGTGACGGTCCTCGACACCCCGGTCAGCTGGACCGAGGTGCTCGGCTTCGGCAGCGGGGCGCTGTGCGTGTGGCTCGTGGCCCGCCAGCACCTCGCCAACTGGCCGATCGGCATCGCCAACAACCTCTTCTTCATCCTGCTGTTCGCCCAGTCCGGCCTGTACGCCGACGCCGGACTCCAGATCGTCTTCATCGCCCTTGCCGCGTACGGCTGGTGGACCTGGACCCACGGGGGTGGACCAGGGGCGCCGGATCTGCCGGTGCGGCGCACCTCGCGCGCCGAATGGACCCGGCTGCTCGCGGCAGGGGTGGTGGGGGCCCTCGCCCTCACCGTCCTGCTGGACCGCGCCACCGACTCGACCGTGCCCTTCTGGGACGCCCTGACGACCGCGTTGTCCCTGACGGCGACGTACGGGCAGTGCAGGAAGCTCGTCGAGTCGTGGTGGCTCTGGATCGCCGCCGATGTGGTGTACATCCCGCTGTACGCGTACAAGGAGCTCTATCTGACCTCCCTGCTGTACGTCGGCTTCCTGACGCTGTGCCTGATCGGCCTGAGCAACTGGCGGCGAGATCTCGCCGGGCGGCGGCGACCCGTGGAGGTGGCGGCGGCACCCGGGTACGAGGTCGGCGTGGGCCGGGGGCGTGGGGGGTCGCTGTGAGTGGTCGGTTTCCACGGGGCAGCGGCGTGAAGCGCTTCGCGCACGGGCTCGTCCTCGGCAAGTTCTACCCGCCGCACGCCGGCCACCATCATCTCGTCCGCACCGCGCAGGACCGCTGCGAGCGGCTGACCGTCCTGGTGTGTGCCGCCTCCGTCGAATCCGTACCGCTCGCCGACCGGGTGGCCTGGATGCGGCAGGTGCACCCGGACGCACGGGTCGTGGGCGCCGTCGACGACGTCCACATGGACCTCCACGACCCGGCGATCTGGGACGCGCACATGGCCGTCTTCACCGAGGCCGTGCCCGAACCGGTGGACGCCGTGTTCACCTCGGAGTCGTACGGGGACGAACTGGCCCGCAGATTCGGTGCCGAGTCCGTCTGTGTCGACCCCGACCGTACGGTCTTCCCGGTCTCCGGCACCGCCGTCCGCAAGGACCCGGTCGGCTGCTGGGACTTCCTCGAACCGCCCGTGCGGGCCGCGCTCACCCGCCGGATCGTCGTCCTCGGCGCGGAATCCACCGGTACCACGACGATGGCCCGCGCCCTCGCCGACCACTACCGGCGGCGTGGCGGTGTCTGGGCGCGGACCCAATGCGTCGACGAGTACGGACGGGAGTTCAGCGAACAGAAACTGGCCGCGCTGCGCGCCCGGTGGCCCGGGGCCCAGTGGGAGGACGTCGCCTTCGGCACCGACGACTTCCCGCTGATCGCCGAGACGCAGAACGCCAACGAGGAGGCGGCCGCACGCACCGGGTCGCCGGTGCTCTTCTGCGACACGGACTCCTTCGCCACCACCGTCTGGCACGAGCGGTACATCGGCGGCCGCAACCCGCTCGTCGAGGAGACCGCCGACCGGGTCGCCCACCATCTGTGGCTGCTCACCGACCACGAGGGGGTCGCCTTCGAGGACGACGGGCTGCGCGACGGCGAGGAGCTGCGGCCCTGGATGACCGACCGGTTCCGGGCCGAACTCACCCGTACCGGAAGGGAGTTCATCGAGCTCACCGGAACCCGTGAGGAACGCCTGGCCACCGCCGTCGCCGCCGTCGACACCCTGCTCGCCGCCGGCTGGAACTTCACCGCCCCCCTTCCGGAGCACCGATGAACGCCGGTGCCCCCGCAGGCTACGACCCGTATGCCTTCGAACCCTTCGCGGTCACCGTCGACCTCGCCGTCTTCACGGTCCGCGACACCCGACTGCACGTCCTGCTCGTCGAACGGGGCGAGGACCCCTACAAGGGCCACTGGGCACTGCCCGGCGGCTTCGTCCAGCCGCGCGAGTCCGCCGAGGACGCCGCCCGCCGGGAGCTCGCCGAGGAGACCGGTCTCACCGAGGGAACCGTCTGTGCCCTCCACCTGGAACAGTTGCGCACCTACAGCGCGCCGGACCGCGACCCGAGGATGCGGGTCGTCTCGGTCGCCTACGCCGCACTCGTACCCGACCTGCCCGAACCCCGTGGCGGCGGAGACGCCGCCAGCGCCCAGTGGTGGGACGCCCGAACCGTCGGCCCGCTCGCCTTCGACCACGACCACATCCTCGCCGACGCACACGACCGGATCGGCGCCAGACTCGAATACAGCTGCCTGGCCACCGCCTTCTGCCCGCCCGAATTCACCCTGGGAGAGCTCCAGCAGGTGTACGAGACGGTCTGGGGAGTCGAGCTGGACCGGCCCAACTTCCGGCGCAAGGTCCTCACCACACCCGGCTTCGTCCAGGCCGTGGAGGGTCCGCCGCGCCGCACCGGCGGACGGGGGAAGCCGGCCGCTCTCTACCGGGCGGGCGCCGCCACCGCACTGCACCCTCCACTCCTGAGACCGGAAGGAAGAACCTCGTGATCGTGACCAGGACCATCACCAAACAGGCCGCCACCGGCGCACTGACCGGGCTCGCGCTCGGCGATGCGCTGGGCTTCCCGACCGAGTTCAACAACGTGCCGTCGATCCTCGCCAAGTGCGGGCCGTGGCGCCGGATGCGGCTGCCGAACCCGGCGATCGTCACCGACGACACCCAGATGACACTGGCCCTGGGGCGGGGCATCCGGACCGCCATGGACCGAGGGCTGCTCACCCCGCTGCGGCTGACCCGCCCGGTCCGTGAGGAGTTCGTCGACTGGTACCACTCGCCCGACAACAACCGTGCCCCCGGCCGCACCTGCATGACCGCCTGCCGCCTGCTCGACAGCGACCGGCTCTGGCAGGAGGCCAGCCAGACCGGGTCCAAGGGCTGCGGCGCCAACATGCGGGTCGCGCCGGTCGGACTCGTGCCGGGGCTGAGCGACGAACAGCGCTCCGGCGCGGCCCAGTTGCAGGCGGCCCTCACCCATGGGCACCCGACGGCGCTCGCCGCGTCCGATCTGATGGCCCGAGCGGTGTACCTGCTGGCACAGGGGGCGGAGCCGAGGGGCCTGATCGGGCAACTGCGCAGTTACGCGTACGAGAACAGCAGCCGCTACCTCACGCGCTGGCTCGGCGACCTCTGGCGGTACGCGGGCGACCCCTCGCCGGAGCTGTACATCCAGCGGGGCTGGGACGAATGCCTTGCCGCCCTGGCCCGTGTCCAGGACGCGCTGCGCGACCCGTCCCCGGAGACCGACCCCTGCGAGGCGACCGGCGACGGGTGGATCGCCGAGGAGGCCCTGGCCACGGCCCTGCACTGCTTCCTGCTCTTCCCCGACGAGCCCGTCACCGCGCTGCGCCGGGCCGCCTGCACCAGGGGCGACTCGGACTCCCTCGGCTGCCTGACCGGCGCGCTCGCCGGGGCGCACCTGGGGGCAGGGGCCTGGCCCAAGGAGTGGGCGGAGCGGATCGAGTACCGGAGCGATCTGCTCTCGCTGGGGGCGCTCTGGGACGCTTGATCCATGCACAGCAAAACGACGCGCCTCAAGGAAGCCGGGCTGCCGGTCACGGACTTCGGCCCGGTGCTCGCCGAGGAAAGCCACCCGCTGCTGTTCGTCACCGTCTCCGGGGCGCATCTGTACGGGTTTCCTTCCAGGGACTCGGATGTGGACCTTCGGGGGGTCCATCTCCTGCCCACGGAAGAACTCGTCGGACTGCGCGGCCCCGAGGAGACGCGCTCGCGGATGTGGGACCGGGACGGGGTCGAGATGGACCTCGTCACCCACGATCTGCGGAAGTTCGTCCAGCTGATGCTGAGACCGAACGGCTACGTGCTGGAGCAGCTGCTGTCTCCGCTCGTCGTCCACACGGGTCGACTGCACACGGAACTGGTGGACCTGGCCCCCGGGGTACTGACCCGTCATCACGCCCATCACTACCGGGGGTTCGCCCGCACGCAATGGCGGCTCTTCGAGAAGTCCGGCGAACTGAAGCCACTGCTGTACACGTTCCGGGCGCTGCTCACCGGCGTCCATCTGATGCGCAGCGGCGAGGTGTGCGCCCATCTGCCGACGCTCCTCGGCGAGGTGGCGGCTCCGGCGTATCTGCCCGAGCTGATCGACGCGAAGGCCGAGGCCGAGCACGGGCGAACGGGGCGGGCGGACGCCGCATTGGTGTCCCGGGACGTCGAGAAGCTGCACGGGGTGCTGGACGAGGCGCAGGCGGGATCGGGACTCCACGAGGCGGCCGGTGCGTTCGACGCGCTGCACGATCTCGTGGTGCGTGCACGGTTGCGGGGGCGGGCTTCTTCGAGGTGTTGACCGGACTACGGGGCAACACATCGGAGGCGTGTGCATCACCTGTCCGCTCTGACCGCTCCTCGTTGCGTACCCGAACGACGAAGGAGCGCAGCGGAGTTGGACGCCACATCACGTGATATCCAGTCGATCCGCCCACCGCGCCGGGGACGGGTGGGCAAAGGGACCGGGGTTGCAGCAGGAAGGGCGGCTGAGGTCCCGTCGGGCCGTTCAGCTCTCTTCGGGCCGGAGCGCGGACGCCCGGCGGGTGCGGATCAGGAAGTCCTCCACCCGGGCCCGGTCCGGTTCGGGCGGCAGCGGTGAGGAGGTGACCGCCGCGTCGTTCTCCTCGGCCAGGCGGGTCATACGGCGTTCGACCTCCGCCCAGGGCACCTCGCCGCGCTTCACCGCCAGCAGTTCCTCCCGGGCCGGGCCCACCTCGATCGAGAGCTCGCCCGTGCGCAGCAGATCCCGGCCACTGGTCAGCAGCCGCAGCAGATGCATGGCGTGCTTCCAGCGCGGCTCCCCGTACTGCCGTTGGTCAGCCTCCAGCTTTCTGCGTTGGCCCAGCGCGTACCGGACGAAGGTCTGATGGGCCAGCCGGGACAGGAACGCCTCCCGCAGGGACAGGAGTTCACCGCCCACGGCGTCGATGTGCTCCACCAGCGGCGAGTGCAGGCACTCCAGAACATTGGGGTTGGCCCGCAGGGCCAGCTCGCAGAAGCGCTCCAGCTCCCAGGAGAACTGCTCCTGTGCCGGGCCCTCGACATGCGTCGGTGGCTTGTCGAACCGCCAGAACAGCGGGGTCGGTGCGAGGAAGACGCCGCGTCGGTCGGTGTCGCTGTCCTCCGTGGCGAGCCCGAACGCGCGTGAGCCCATCACACAGGAGTAGACCGTGTGGTCGCGTACGAGCGCTACGGGGTCAGGGGTGATCATGCCCGCGAGGGTACGTGAGCGAAAAGATGTTGCCCCGGACGTTTTCCGGTGCCACGATCGCCAGCGATCCGTCGGCCGGGATGCTGCTGCTCGACCGGGCGCCGCATCTGGTCACCGGTACGACGATGGCCGCACTGCTGCGCGACCCCGCCGCCGTACTGGCCTCACTGCGCCGCACCGGCGCCGCACGCCTGCCCCTGGCTCCGCAACGCCTGCCGCGGCGGGCGCTGAGCGCGCAGGGACACGGCCGTCGGTGTGTGGCAGCTCGGAGGCCCGATGGCGGTGCGCACACTCGTGGGCTTCGCGGCCCTGTTCGTGCGTCATCTGCCGTACATCCCCGCCCTGGACGACGCGATCGGCCGGACGGCACGGGACCGGTCGGGCGGAAGACACGCCCGGCAGGCGGCCGCACTGTGGCTCACGGACCCGATCACCCGGGAGCGGCGCTGCGCCGGACTTCTCGCCGCCGCGCCCACGTCGGTCGTCGTGCCCGTCGTCTGGCGCACCCTCGCCCGGCGCCGTACCGACCTGCTCGACACCGTCATGGGATCGGGACTGCCACCGCGCTGGGTGCCACGGACGCGCCGGAGCGTCCTGGGTCGCCGGCGCTCAAGGGTGCACTCCACGCGGTGGTGAACCAGGCCGGTTCCGCGGACGAGGAGGAGCGGTGGGACGCGCTGTTCGTCCTCGACTCGCTGAAACGGGACTTCCCACCGCGCCCGGTCGCCGCCCTGGACACCGTCACCGAGGCGCTGCGGGAGGCGGGGCTCGTCCGCACCGCGTCCGGAGTGGCACTTGCGGCAGCCCTCGCATCGCTGACAGAGGCGGACGAGAGGGACGAGGGTGACGAGTCGGCGCCGGCGGAGGCAGCCGGGGGAACGGCCGGGGCGGCGGTCGAGCGATGGGATCGGTGGCTGGCCCTCGCGGGGGAGCGGCCGGGTTCCCTCGACGCCATCCGGTACGACCGGCAGGGGCCGCAGAAGGCGCTGCCGCTCGCGGCTATCGGCACGGTGGTGGCCGCGCTGCGGGCGCGGGGATCGGCCGTCGCGGGGCTGGCCGCGGTGGAGCTGGTGGTCCGGGCGGGCGGGCACACCCGGTGGGCGGACCCGTGGCCCGACGAGCTGTCCGCACTGAAGGGCAGTGCGCATCCGGATGTCGCGGAGGCGGCGCTCCTGGCCGATGTCCGCCGCAGCCGTCGGGCGAGTGCCGGTTGACGGTGGCCGGGCCCCGCTCACGTGGCAGAGGTCAGGGTTCTGATCGACATTGTCGATAAATCTCCATGGCTGGAGAGGTGGATTCATGGCGGAGAACGACCTCGGCGGTCTGCTGGGCGGTCTGCTGGGCGGCGGCCAGGGCGGCAGTGGCAATGCGCTCGAAGGGCTGATCGGGAGGCTCACCAGGTCCGGCCTCGTCGACCAGGCGCACTCCTGGATATCGCCCGCTCGCTGCCGACGGCGGTCGGCAGACTGACTCCGTCGGGCGAGGTCCCCAAGGGCCGCTCGATCGAGGAGCTGGTCCGGGAGCAGCCGCTCTGAGGCCGGTGAACGGCCGCACAGGCCGTTCACCGCGCGGAAGGACGAGCTCCCCCCGGAGCATCTCCAGGCGGCCGGAGGCCTTCGTCGCCACGGCGGGGCCCCGGCCGCGCCGTGCGCCCGCCGTGAACCGGGAGCCCCGGGGCCGACCGCCACACGCGCCGGCGCCCCGTCTCACTGACAGAGCACCCCGGCCGCCCGCCGCTCCGTCCCTCTAGGCTGATCACGCGGAAAGATCACGCAAACGGACAGCAGGCGTGACACGCACGAAGAAGCGAGGAGCACGACGTGGCGGTACGAGCGGTCCGTGGAGCCGTCCAGCTGGAACAGGACGAGGCCGGACACATGGGCGAGCGGGTCAGTGCCCTGCTCACCGCCGTCCTGGAGCGCAACAGCCTCGTCGCGGACGATCTGATCAGCATCTGGTTCACGGCCACCCCCGATCTGCACAGCGACTTCCCTGCCGCGGCGGCGCGTGGGATCGGTATCGTCGACGTACCGCTCATCTGCGCCCAGGAGTTGGACGTCGTGGGCGCGATGCCCCGGGTGGTGCGCATCCTCGCGCACGTCGAGACGTACCTCCCCAAGTCCGAGATCGCACACGTGTACCTCGGCGCCACCGCCGCCCTCCGCAAGGACATCGCCCAGTGAGAACCGCCCTCGTCATCGGAACGGGCCTCGTCGGCACCTCCGCGGCCCTCGCCCTGGCCGGGCGGGGCATCCATGTCCACCTCGTCGACCACGACCCCGAGTCGGCCCGCACCGCGGCCGCGCTCGGCGCCGGTACGGACCAGGCGCCCGAGGGCCCCGTCGACCTGGCGATCATCGCCGTGCCGCCCGCCCATGTGGCCTCGGTCCTGGCCACGGCCATGCGGGACGGCGTCGCCCGCGGCTACCTCGACGTCGCCAGCGTCAAGGGCGGCCCGCGCCGCGAGCTGGAGGAACACGGCGTCGACCTCACCCCGTACATCGGTACGCACCCCATGGCCGGGAAGGAGCGATCCGGCCCCCTCGCCGCGACCGCGGACCTCTTCGAGGGCCGTCCCTGGGTCCTCACCCCGACCCGGGACACCGACACCGAGGTCCTGAACCTTGCCCTGGAACTGGTGGCCCTGTGCCGCGCCGTCCCCGTCGTCATGGACGCCGACGCGCACGACCGGGCCGTCGCCCTGGTCTCGCACACCCCGCAGCTGATCTCGTCGATGGTCGCCGCCCGCCTGGAGGAGGCCGACGAGACCGCCGTACGTCTCTGCGGCCAGGGCATCAGGGACGTCACCCGGATCGCCGCTTCCGACCCCCGGATGTGGGTGGAGATCCTCTCCGCCAATCCCGGGCCGGTAGCCGACGTACTGGCCGGGGTCGCCGCCGATCTGGACGAGACGGTACGGGCGTTGCGCGGTCTGCAGTCCGGTGACGACGACAGGCGCCGCGAAGGCACCGAAGGCATCGAGGACGTCCTGCGTCGCGGCAACGCGGGACGGGTCCGGGTGCCCGGCAAGCACGGGACGGCCCCCACCTCGTACGAGATCGTTTCCGTGCTCATCAGCGACCGGCCGGGCGAGCTGGCCGGGATCTTCGCCGATGCCGGACGGGCCGGGGTCAACGTCGAGGACGTCCGCATCGAGCACGCCACCGGGCAGCAGGCCGGCCTGGTCCAGCTGATGGTCGAGCCGAGCGCGGTCGCCGGGCTGAGCGCGGCGCTGCGCGAGCGGGGCTGGTCGCTGCGCCAGTAGGCCCCGGGCGGCGGGCCCGCGAGGAGGTTGTCCACAGGGGTGCAGAGGACCCCTCCGGCACTCGGTAACCTTGTGCGGGGCGGGTTCGCGCGTCCCCGTCCCGCCCACCCCGAGTACCAGGAAGGTGTCCACCACCGTGGAAACCGCAAGCGCCGCCGCCCGGACGGCCCCGGCCGCAGTGATCGTCGCCATCGACGGGCCCTCCGGCACCGGCAAGTCCAGCACGTCCAAGGCCGTCGCCGCCCAGCTCGGCCTGAGCTACCTGGACACCGGCGCCCAGTACCGGGCGATCACCTGGTGGATGCTGAACAACGGCATCGACGTGCGGGACGCGATGGAGGTGGCGACCGCCGCCGCCAAGCCGGTCATCGTCTCCGGTACGGACCCGGCCGCCCCGACCATCACCGTCGACGGCGAGGACGCCTCGGGCCCGATCCGTACCCAGGAGGTCACCTCCAAGGTCAGCGCCGTCAGCGCGGTCCCCGAGGTGCGCACCCGGATCACCGAGCTGCAGCGCACCATCGCGGCCTCGGCCGAGCGAGGCATAGTGGTCGAGGGCCGTGACATCGGCACCACCGTGCTGCCCGACGCCGACCTGAAGATCTTCCTCACCGCGTCGCCGGAGGCGCGCGCCGCCCGCCGCAGCTCGGAGGTGAAGGGCTCCGATCTCGCCGCCACCAAGGAGGCGCTGATCAAGCGGGACGCGGCCGACTCCGGCCGCAAGACCTCCCCGCTGGCCAAGGCGGACGACGCCGTCGAGGTGGATACCACCGAGCTGACCCTTCAGCAGGTCATCGAGTGTGTCGTCACCCTCGTCGAGGAGAAGCAGGCCGCGAAGTGACCCGAGCCACGGGCTCGCCCACGCCGCGCGGCGCAGCGGTCGGGCGCGCGATCGGCATCGGGCTGATGTACGGGCTGTGGAAGCCCCGCGTCCTCGGTGCGTGGCGGGTCCCCGCCTCCGGACCCGTCATACTCGCGGTGAACCACTCCCACAACATCGACGGTCCGATGCTGATGGGCACCGCGCCCCGGCCCGTCCACTTCCTGATCAAGAAAGAGGCGTTCGTCGGCCCGCTCGACCCGTTCCTGCGCGGCATCGGTCAGCTGAAGGTGGACCGTACGACCGCCGACCGCACCGCCATCACCGACGCCCTCGGCGTGCTGAAGAGCGGCGGGGTGCTCGGGATCTTCCCCGAGGGCACCAGGGGCGATGGCGACTTCGCCTCTCTGCGTGCCGGGCTGGCGTACTTCGCGGTTCGCAGCGGGGCGCCGATCGTGCCCGTGGCCGTACTGGGAAGCACTGAGCGCAGCGGACGGTTGATATCGGCACTGCCACCGTTGCGCAGCCGGGTCGATGTCGTGTTCGGCGATGCTTTTGACGCGCAAGAGGGGGCGCGCAGCTCGGACGAGGGCGGTGGTGGGCGACGCGTGGGCGGGAGCGGGCGGCGCACGCGCAAGGCGCTGGACGAGGCGACGGTGCGGATCCAGCGGCGGCTGACCGACCACCTGGACGAGGCCAGGCGTTTCACCGGGCGTAGGTAAGACTTGAGTAGTGGGCCGCGTGGTCGTGGCTCATCGATGATGATGCAAAGAGGAACGGACTTCATGAACGACCAGATTCACTCCGACGGCTCGGACCACGAGCACGGAGCGCTTGGCGACGCCGAGTACGCGGAGTTCATGGAGCTCGCCGCGGAGGAGGGCTTCGACGCCGAAGAGGTCGAGGGCGCGATCGGGGAGGCCGGTCACGGACCGCTTCCCGTACTCGCCGTCGTCGGCCGCCCCAACGTCGGCAAGTCGACACTGGTGAACCGGATCATCGGCCGCCGCGAGGCGGTCGTCGAGGACAAGCCCGGCGTCACCCGTGACCGCGTCACCTACGAGGCCGAGTGGGCGGGCCGCCGCTTCAAGGTCGTCGACACCGGCGGCTGGGAGCAGGACGTGCTGGGCATCGACGCCTCCGTCGCCGCCCAGGCCGAGTACGCGATCGAGGCCGCCGACGCGGTCGTCTTCGTGGTCGACTCGACCGTCGGCGCCACCGACACCGACGAGGCCGTCGTCAAGCTGCTGCGCCGGGCCGGCAAGCCCGTCGTGCTGTGCGCCAACAAGGTCGACGGCCAGAGCGGAGAGGCGGACGCCACCGCGCTCTGGTCGCTGGGCCTCGGCGAGCCGCACCCGGTCTCCTCGCTGCACGGGCGCGGCACGGGCGACCTGCTCGACGCCGTACTCGAAGCGCTTCCGGAGGCCCCGGCACAGCGCTTCGGCACCGTGATCGGCGGACCGCGCCGGATCGCGCTGATCGGCCGTCCGAACGTCGGCAAGTCCTCGCTGCTGAACAAGGTGGCGAACGAGGACCGCGTCGTCGTCAACGAGCTCGCGGGCACCACCCGTGACCCGGTCGACGAGCTGATCCAGCTCGGCGGCATCACCTGGAAGTTCATCGACACGGCCGGTATCCGCCGCCGCGTCCACCTCCAGGAGGGCGCGGACTACTACGCCTCGCTGCGTACCGCCGCCGCCGTGGAGAAGGCCGAGGTCGCCGTCGTCCTGATCGACGCCGCCGAGTCCATCAGCGTCCAGGACCAGCGCATCGTCACCATGGCCGTCGAGGCCGGGCGTGCTCTGGTGATCGCGTACAACAAATGGGACACCCTCGACGAGGAGCGCCGCTACTACCTGGAGCGCGAGATCGAGACGGAGCTCGCGCAGGTCGCATGGGCCCCGCGGGTCAACGTCTCCGCGGTCACCGGCCGTCACATGGAGAAGCTGGTCCCGGCGATCGAGACCGCCCTCGCCGGCTGGGAGTCCCGCGTCCCCACCGGTCGGCTGAACGCCTTCCTCGGCGAGATCGTCGCCTCGCACCCGCACCCCGTCCGCGGCGGCAAGCAGCCCAGGATCCTCTTCGGCACCCAGGCGGGAACCAAGCCGCCGCGCTTCGTGCTGTTCGCCTCGGGCTTCCTGGAGCACGGCTACCGGCGCTTCGTGGAGCGCCGCCTGCGCGAGGAGTTCGGCTTCGAGGGCACCCCGATCCACATCTCGGTGCGGGTGCGCGAGAAGCGCGGCCGCAACAAGTAGGACGCAAGGGCCCTGGAAAGAGCCCCGGACCGTTCCGGCTGCGGAACGGTCCGGGGCTCTTTCATACGGTCAGGCCCCTCTTCATGCGGTCAGGCCCCTCGCGATCCCGGGGGCAGAGCCGCGGGCTGGGTGCGCCCGGAGTGCCGTCCCACCCGCTGCCAGGAACCGAGGCTGCCGGTGTGTGTGCTCGGGCCGCTGCCGTCTCCGGTGGTCGCGCCATGTGCGGAGAGGCCGGTGGAGAGACCGGAGTGGCTGGAGTGGCCGGAGTGGCCGCTCAGCGGGAGGCGGCTGCCGAAGAGCCCGGTGCTGAAGGCCATGAAGCCGAGATTCTCCTCGCCGCTCCGATCGCCCGGCAACGCCCGGAACGACCGGCGGTACTCCGAGTACAGCGCGTCGTAGATCGGGGTCTGGGACTGACCGCCCGTGGGTTCCTGCGAGGGACGCATGGCAGGGATCGGGCTCGGTCGCTGGTGGGAGGAGTCGTATGAGTGCACGTATGTGCCAACGACCCCGGTGTCCGTCGGATGCGGGCCCGGCGGAGAAATAGCTGTTCGCCGCAGGCGGGAGGAGCCGAGGGGCATGATCAGGTCCCGGCCAGGGGCATCGCCGCGGCGACCAGGAGCCCGGCGGCGGCGGCCTTGTCCAGGGCGTCGCGCAACAGGTCCTCGCGGGGCTGCTGGCCGATCGCTCCCGCCGGGGCGGCGAAGAGAAGCACGGTCTGCGACTTGTTGGCCGCCGTTCGCCAGCCCTCGGTGACCTGGAGCGGCGCGTGTGCCTGCCACCAGGCGACGGGGGTGCCGCCGGTGCCCGGCTGCAGCACGGCGTGCAGCCGGCCCATGGCGAGCAGGACCGACCAGCCGTGCAGCACCGAGGGCATCAGGTCCACCCGGTGGGCCGGCTGGAAGCCCTGCTCCAGCAGCAGCTGCAGGAACTCGTCGCCCCGGCTGCCGTCGGTGCCCGGACGGGCGATGGCGCCGGTCGGCTCGACGACGAGGGCCGGATGCAGCTCGTCGTCGATCAGGACGAGGCCGCTGGTGACCCCGAGGACTGCCTGTTCGGTGCTCGGGCCCTCCGGGTGTTCCGCGTCGCTGCGGGTGATGCTGCGGACGGCGCCCTGAAGCTGCTCCTCGGCGACCTGGACGACCTGCGAGGGGATACAGCTCGCGTGGGCGAAGGCCAGGACGGCGGTCTCGTCCCCGACGAAGAGCACCGTGCTGGTGCGTTCCTGCTCGGAGTCTCCGGGAGTGCGGCAGGAGGTGCAGTCGTAGCTGCCCGGGGTGTTGTCGCCGACGAGCAGCCGGTCGGCTTCGGCGTCGCCGATCTCGGCGCGTACGTCCTCGCTGACGTCGAGCATGCGCGGCACGGGTGGCTCCTCGAACTCGTTGCGTGGGCCGAGCGGTTCCCGGCTCATGAAGAAGACAACGGGCGATCCGTGGCCGGGGTCACGCGAGAAAGGGAACGTAATCGAACCATCCGACGCGGGGGGTGAATCTCGGGATCCGGGGGGCCGCTTACGGCTTATTTGTCCTGATTGGTCGTGGGGTGATGTGGTCGACTCGGCCATGGAGTGGTTCACCGATACATCGACAAATCAGGAAAACAGGCGAATATGAAGATGGCCGGAAGTGACCGATGTCCGGAGTGAACCGCCGGCCGATTCGCGTCGTCATGGGTAGTGCCGCCCTCCATCGGGCGGCCGAACCAGGAGATGTACCGTTTTATGCACATTTCTTTCCTGCTCCACAACGCCTATGGCGTCGGGGGCACGATCCGCACGACGTTCAATCTCGCCGGGACGCTGGCCGAGCACCATGACGTCGAGATCGTCTCCGTCTTCCGGCACCGGGACGTCCCGGCGCTGGGCGCCCCCGCGGGCGTGCGTCTGGGCCACCTTGTCGACCTGCGGAAGAAGAGCCCGACGTACGATGGCGCCGCGGCCGAGCACGCCCGTCCCGCGACCGTGTTCCCGCGCGGCGACAGCCGGTACCGGCAGTACAGCAGGCTGACCGACGCGCGGGTGGCGGACCATCTGCGGTCGCTGGACGCGGACGTCGTGGTCGGAACCCGCCCCGGGCTCAATGTGCAGATCAGCAGGCAGACCCGGCGCGGTCCGGTCCGGATCGGTCAGGAGCACCTCACCCTCGACAGCCACGGCTACCGGCTGCGCCGCGAGATCGGGCACCGCTACGCCCTGCTGGACGCGATCACCACCGTCACCGAGGCCGACGCCCGTGCCTACCGGAGCGGGTTCAAGCTGCCCGGCGTGCGGATCGAGTCCATTCCCAACAGCGTGCCCGCACCGAGGATCGAGCCTGCCGGCGGCGACAGCAAGTGGGTGATCGCCGCGGGCCGCTTGCACAAGGTCAAGCGGTACGACCTGCTGGTCCGGGCCTTCGCCGACGTCGTCGCCGTCCGTCCGGACTGGCGGCTGCGCATCTACGGCGGCGGTGACGCGACCGGGAACGAGCGGCAGGCGCTGCTCACCCTCATCGGTGAACTCGGCCTGCACAACCACGTGTTCCTGATGGGTTCGGTCGACCCGCTGGAGGCCGAGTGGCCCAAGGGGGCGATCGCCGCGGTCACTTCGGACCGCGAATCCTTCGGCATGACCATCGTCGAGGCGATGCGCTGCGGCCTGCCGGTCGTCGCCACCGACTGCCCGCACGGCCCCCGCGAGATCATCGAGGACGGCACGGACGGGCGGCTGGTGCCGGTCGGTGACACGGCGGCCGTGGCAGCGGCCCTGCTCGGTCTGATCGACGACGACGAGGCACGGCACCGAGCGGGACGTGCCGCGCTGGTCGCGTCGCAGCGGTTCGATCCGTCGCGGATCGCCGAACGCCATGAGCGGCTCTTCACCGAACTCGCCTCCCGGGCCCCGAGCGACCGTTCGCACGGCGCTGTGCGCACCACACTGCACCGTGCCCGCGGCACCGTGCTGGACGGGGCGTACGCCCTGCGCTACAAGGCCGCCGACGTCATCCGCAAGGGGAAGTCCGCATGACCGTCTCCACAGAGCGACCGACACCACGAGCCGACTGCACCGCCGGTCCCGACGGCGGGATCGTCTTCGATCTCGACCCCGGTCGCCGTGCGGAGGGAAAGGCGCCTGAACTGCTTCTCCGGCTGCGCGGCAGCAAGGGCGACGACGGCACCCTGCGGCTGCCGCTGAGCCCGCTGGGTGACGGGCGGCTGCGGGCGCGGCTGCCGAGCACCGCGGAGCCCGCCGAGGGGCGCTGGGACGTCTATGTGCGTGAGCCGGGCGCGGGTGACGACGGGGAGGTGGCCGTCGAGCCCGGGATCAGGGATCTGCGACTCCTCTTGGACCGCGCCCCCCGGACCGGGCGGATCGCGGTCCGCATCCCGTATCCGACCGTCGACGGGCGGCTCGCCCTGCACTGCTGGATCCGCTCACCGCACGCGGAGGCCGGACCGGTCACCTTCGACCGGGACGGGATGACCGTCGAGGGCACGCTGTACGGGACCGGTCTCGGCGACGACGCCCGTGTCGAGGCGCGACCGCCCGGTACCAGCGAGCGGGTCTGCCGGGTGCCGGTCACCGGGAAGGGGAACACGTTCTCCTTCACGCTGCCCCTCGACCGGCTGGCAGCCGGGCCGGTCACCGGGAAGCAGCTGTGGACGCTCTGGCTGATCCCCGGCACGCCCAGCGGTGAGCCGGCCGACGGCGTACGGATCTCCCGCCTCCTCGACGACGTCTGGGACCGCAAGAACATCTTCGTCTACCCGGGACACGACGTGGGGGAGGGAGCACGCGCCACCCCCTGCTACTCGGCCGAGAACGACCTCTGTGTCCGGATCGAACCCGGTCCGACGTCGGCCGGGTAAGGCCTCGGCAGCCGATCGCGGACGCGGGGTGTCCGCGATCCCTGGCAGACTCGCCCCATGTTGGAGACCTCGGCACGACTGCTGCGCCTGCTCTCACTGCTCCAGGCGCACCGGGACTGGTCGGGCGCCGGTCTCGCCGAGCGGCTCGGGGTCACGCCGCGGACCGTCCGGCGCGATGTCGACAAGCTGCGCGAACTGGGCTACCCGGTATCCGCCGCCCCCGGCAAGGGCGGCGGATACCGGCTCGGCGCCGGTGCGCAGTTGCCGCCGCTGCTCCTCGACGACGAGGAGGCCGTCGCGGTCGCCGTCGGGCTGCGCACCGCGGCGGGCAACGGGGTCGAGGGCATCGGCGAGACCTCCGTACGCGCCCTGGCCAAGCTGGAACAGGTACTGCCGAACCGACTCCGCCGCCGGGTGAACGCGCTGAACACCTTCACGGTGCCGTTGCTGCGCGGGCCCGGCGCGTCCACCGCCGACCCGGGGGTGCTCACCGAACTGGCCGGAGCCTGCCGGGACAGCGAGCGGCTGCGCTTCGAGTACCGGGACCACTCCGGCTCCGTGTCGCGCCGGTCCGTCGAACCGCACCGGCTGGTGTGTACCGAACGCCGCTGGTATCTGGTCGCCTGGGATCTGGACCGTGCGGACTGGCGTACGTTCCGTGCGGACCGGATCACCCCCGCACCGCCGCACGGTCCGAGGTTCGTGCCCCGCGACGCACCGGCCGAGGATCTGGCCGCCTATGTCTCGGAGGGCATCTCCACCACCGCGTACGCGACCCGTGCGGTGATCCGGCTGAAGACGGGGGTCGAGCGCGCGGCGGAACGGATCCCGCCCTCGGTCGGGGTGCTGGAGGCGGACGGCACCGACAGTTGTCTGCTGCGCACCGGGGCCACGAGTCTCGATGTGATGGTCATCCACGTCGTGCTGATGGGGATCGAGTTCGAGGTCGTCGAACCTCCGGAGCTCAATGACGCCATCAGGGCGGTCAGGGACCGGCTGTCGAGAGCCCTGGGCTGACCGCCTCCGACGGTGTTCCCGCACGGTGACGGTTCGGCTTGTCCGCTATACGGGCGGCGGCGGGCAGTAGTGCCGGTCTGCGGCACGGGTTTTGTGACCAAAGGATAAGGCTGCCATAAGGAAGCGTGAATTCCCGGTGGCATGCTCCTTTACGCGGGTTATTCGACGCAGGAATTCCGACGGCCCGACACGACGTACTCCGTTTTGTTTTCGGGTGTTCCGTATGATCGTTTCCCGGCTTGTGTGATTACTGTGTGTCGGGTCGTGGGCCGCGAGTTCGGGCGGCGTGATCCGAGCAGCGCACGTGTCGAGATCCTGTGACACAAGCGTGACAGGCGGGGGACGTGAGGATGCCGTGCGGCGACCCGTGCCCCGGCTTCCGTCGTGGTCCGGGGGAGCCTACGGTGAGAGACATGGCACCCATACCGACCCCTCCCGTCCAGCCCGAGGACGCACCCGGTGCGTACGTCGGCCTCGCTGTCGAAGCGGCCGAACGGCGAGCCCGCAGCCATGGCTGGACCACTGTCAGATCCCTGCCGCCAGGGGCGATCATCACCATGGAGTTCCGGGGCGGACGGATCAACTTCGAGGCCGTCGACGCCGTCGTCACCCGCTGCTGGGTGGGCTGAGAACGACTGCTGCCGGACTCCGGGCACAGCGAAGGCCCCGACCGGAGTCGGGGCCTTCGCTGTGCGGGGGAGCGGCTGTGCGTACCGGCCCCCGGCTCCGTTCAGCCGCCGGACACCGGGCGGGCCGAGGTCGTGCCGCCGCGTGGCGTACGGTCCGCGTGCGGCGGGCGCCGGCTCCCGGCCGGGGTGACCGGAGTGCGTTCCGAGCGCACCAGATGTGTCGGATGCGACGGGGGAGCCGGGTGTGTACGCGAGCGGGGGCCCGTGACCGTGCCTGCGGCGACCGGTTCCAGCACAGGGCTCTCCGCCACGGCGTCGCCGCCGTCCATCTGCGGGAGCAGTGCGGTCCGGGGTCCACCCACCGCGACGGGCAGGGAGGGAACGGGGCGGGCGCGTCCCCGCAGGATCTCGCGCTGGGCGAAGATCCAGGCCTCGGCCCGGGTGATCAGCGGCTCGACCCAGGGCAGGGCCAGCAGGATCAGCAGCCCCGCGGCCCAGCCGAGCAGCACATCGCTGAGCCAGTGCGTGCCGAGGTAGACCGTGGTGAGTCCGACGCCGAGCGAGACGATCGCGGACACGGCCGACAGATAGCGCCTGGCCCGCGGGGTGGTCGCCAGGTAGGCGAGGATCCCCCAGGTCACGACCGCGTTGGCGGTGTGGCCCGACGGAAATATATCGCCGCCGGCGAAGAGTTCGGCGGAGCCGATCTGGGTCGCGTAGTGCGGGCCGAGCCGCCCCAGGCCGATCTTGACCGCGCCGACCGTCGCATTGAGCAGCAGCAGTGCGGCGCCGAGTGTCAGCAGGGGCCGCAGTGTGTGCTGCCGCCAGGAGCGCCAGCCGAGCCAGCAAGCGACCATGGTGGCGGTGGGGCCGCGCTGACCGAGCACGATGTAGTAGTCGAGGAACGCATGGATTTGCGGCCACTGTTGATAGGGCCGGAAGAGCATGACCTTCCAGTCCAGGGTCACCAGCCAGGAGGAGACCAGCACGGCGACGACGATGGCGAGATAGAACGCCAACGTCCCGCCGAAGAGAGCGATGCGGTGACGGCTCATCCGCGGTGGCTCTATCTTCGGCGGCTCCGGCTCCCGGTCCAGGCGGGCAAAGATGTCGGTACGCACCCAATCGACGTTACAGCGAGTTAGTGCGTGGACAGGTCGATCCGGTCTCTTTGTGATGACGATGTGATGTGGACTATGTCTCAGCCAGACCTTAATTCCTGACTCGAAGAAGCGTCTCGGCATGCCTCCACGCTTTTTATTTCACACTTATTTCGGAAGGGTGTTCAGGGGTGGGAAGAAAGGCGAAGGGGGTGCCGGTATGAATTTATCCGACCCCTCTCAGGGGTGAAACCGAAGGTATCCGTCCGGTCACCGACCGCTTCCGATGCAGGTCCGGCCAGTGGTGCCGGAGTGACGCCGGGTACCTTCTGAGCCGGGCGCGGAGGTCGGCGGCGCGGCTTCGAGCGGTCTCCGGTGGCGGTCGTTCATGCAGGTCCGACGGGCTCCGGGCGGCGCCCGGCGTGGCGTACGCCACACTCCATGGCCCGTCGGGGTATGAGGTGGACCACGTGTGGGTGCTCCGAACTCGCGTACGCTGACGGATCACTCGCCCGTCGATGCCGGGCCCCGAGGGGCAGCGAACCGCCGCGTCCCCGGCTGGCCCGCCGAGCGTGAGGACCTTTTGGGAGGTACATGCATGTCCGGGACGACCGCAGGCCGAATCCGGCTGCGCTCAGCCGCCGACGGTGCCAATCGTTGGGTCGTCCTCGTCGTCCTCTGCCTCAGCCTGCTGCTCGTCGCACTCGACGCGACCGTGCTCCATGTCGCCGTCCCCGCCGTCACCGAGGACCTGCGGCCCAGTGCCGCCGGTCTGCTCTGGATCGTGGACGCCTATCCGCTGGTCTGCGCCTCGCTGCTGATCCTCTTCGGCACCCTCGGCGACCGGGTCGGACGACGCCGCGTGCTGCTGCTCGGCTACGCCCTCTTCGGCGTCGCCTCGGCGATAGCCGCGATGGCCGACAGCCCCGGCGTGCTGATCGCGGCGCGTGCCCTGCTCGGGGTCGGCGGGGCGATGATCATGCCTGCGACGCTGTCGATCCTCCGGCAGGTCTTTCCCGACCGGCGCGAACGGGCCGTGGCGATCGGCGTCTGGAGCGCGGTCGCCGCCGTCGGAGCGGCCACCGGGCCCGTCATAGGCGGCTTCCTGGTCGAACACTTCTGGTGGGGCTCGGTCTTTCTGATCAATGTCCCGCTGATGGCCCTGGTCCTGCCGGTGGGCCGCCTGCTGCTGCCCGAGTCGCGCGGCAGTGACGACGGCCCGTGGGACGTACTGGGCGCGCTGATGGCCGCGGCCGGTGTGCTCGGCGTGGTCCTCGGAGTGAAGCGGGCGGGCGCCGGGGAGGGGCTGCTGAGCCCGGCCACCCTGGCCCCGCTGCTGATCGGGGCCGTACTGCTCGTCACCTTCGTACGCCGTCAGAAACGCCGTAGGCATCCGCTGATAGACATCGGGATGTTTGCCCGGCCGGCCTTCTCCACCGCGGTGGGCTGCATCGTCCTCGCCATGCTGGCCCTGGTCGGGCTGGAACTGATAGCCGTGCAGTACCTCCAGCTCGTGCTCGGACTGAGCCCGCTGGAGACCGGGCTGCGGCTGCTGCCGCTCACCTTCGCGGCCATGGCCGCGGGCGCCACCGGGTCGTACACGCTGCGCCGCGTCGGGCCGCGGCGGATGGTCTGCTGGGGCTTCGTGCTGACGGCCGCCTCCGTGCTGATCCTGACCGCGATGGGGCAGCACGACCGGCCCGGCCTGCTGACCGCGGCGTTCGTCGCGCTCGGCTTCGGACTGCAGACCACGCTCTTCGGGGCGTACGAATCCATGCTCAGCGATGCCCCGGCCGACCGGGCGGGCGGGGCGGCGGCGATCGGTGAGACCTCGTACCAGCTGGGCGCGGGCATGGGCATCGCCCTGCTCGGCAGTGTCATGAACGCCGCCTATGCCCCCGGACTCGCGAAGCTCCCCGGAAAGGGCGTCCCCGTCGGGGACGGCGCGGCCGCCGCCCACTCGCTGGGCGAGGCCTACCAGGTGGCGGACCGGCTCGGCGGTCCGCTGGGCGAGGCGCTGCGCTCCACGGCCCGCCATGCCTTCATCACCGGGCTGCATGTCACGCTGCTGGTCAGCGCGGCCCTGCTGCTGGCCGGCGCGCTCGCCGCGCTGCGGCTGCCACGCGCGATGGAGTGCCCATCGCCGGCTCCTGACGAATCCCGGGAGGCCGACGCGGGCCAGGCGCCGCAACGCCCCGAGCCGCACGAGGTGCCCGTCGCGGGCCGTACGCAGCGGCCGCTCGCGCTGTCCGCCCGGCGCCGACCCGCCGAGGCGACCGGCTCTGGACGGGCGGGGCACTGAGCCGTAACGTCGACACGAGGCCATAACTAACACTGCTAGTTTTAGCATCGTGCGAGCCGCCGGAGGCGCCCTCATGTCCACCACCCCGTCCTCGAAGCTCCCACCCTTCGACCCCGCCGACCCGATCGGCATCGACGACCTGCTCGGCACCGAGGACCTCGCCATCCGCGACACCGTCCGGGGCTGGGCCACCGACCGCGTACTGCCGCACATCGCCGAGTGGTACGAGAACGGCGAGCTGCCCGGCATCCGGGAACTGGCCCGCGAACTCGGTTCGCTCGGCGCTCTCGGCATGTCCCTGCAGGGGTACGGCTGCGCGGGCGCCACCGCCGTGCAGTACGGACTGGCCTGCCTGGAACTCGAAGCGGCGGACTCGGGGATCCGCTCGCTGGTCTCCGTGCAGGGGTCGCTCGCCATGTACGCCATCCACCGCTTCGGCTCCGAGGAGCAGCGGCAGCGGTGGCTGCCGGGCATGGCGGCCGGCGAGATCATCGGCTGCTTCGGTCTCACCGAGCCGGACCACGGCTCCGACCCGGCCGGGATGAGGACGTACGCCAGGCGCGACCGAGGGGGAGACTGGGTTCTCACCGGCCGCAAGATGTGGATCACCAACGGCTCGGTCGCCGGGGTCGCCGTCGTCTGGGCGCAGACCGACGAGGGCGGCGCGGGCGGCGGGATCCGCGGATTCGTCGTGCCGACCGACACCCCGGGCTTCACAGCGCCCGAGATCAAGCACAAGTGGTCGCTGCGCGCCTCGGTCACCAGTGAGCTGGTCCTCGACGAGGTACGCCTGCCCGCCGATGCCGTACTCCCCGGAGTCACCGGTCTGCGCGGCCCGCTCAGCTGTCTCGGCCACGCCCGCTACGGCATCGTCTGGGGAGCCATGGGGGCGGCGCGCTCCGCGTTCGAGACGGCCCTCGACTACGCGCGGACCCGGGAACAGTTCGGCAGGCCGATCGGCGGCTTCCAGCTCACCCAGGCCAAGCTCGCGGACATGGCCGTGGAACTGCACAAGGGCATCCTGCTCGCCCACCATCTGGGCCGGCGGATGGACGCGGGCAGGCTCCGCCCCGAGCAGGTCAGTTTCGGAAAGCTCAACAATGTGCGGGAGGCGATCGACATCTGCCGTACCTCGCGCACGATCCTCGGCGCCAACGGGATCTCCCTGGAGTACCCGGTGATGCGGCATGCGACGAATCTGGAGTCGGTGCTCACGTACGAGGGGACCGTGGAGATGCACCAGCTGGTGCTGGGCAAGGCGCTCACCGGTCTCGACGCGTTCCGGTAGACCGGTCCGGCGAGCGCCCTGCTCAGCTCTGGTTGAAGAAGCCGTCGGCCGGCCGGCCGACGGCTTCGCCGTTGACCACTCGGGTGTCGGCGGGGGTCAGCAGGAAGACCCGGGTGGCCACGCGCTCGATCGAACCGCGCAGCCCGAAGGTCAGCCCCGCGGCGAAGTCCACGACGCGCTTGGCGTCCGTGGGGTCCATGGTCGTGAGGTTGACGATCACCGGCACGCCGTCCCGGAAGAGCTCGCCGATGCCTCGCGCGTCCCGGAAGCTGTCCGGGGTGACGGTGGCGATCCGGCGGCCCGTCTCCACGGCCGCCTCGGAAGCCACCTGCACCCGGGGGTCGGTCACCCAGGCCTGGCCGGTCCCGGTCTGTGCACCCCTCGCGTACTCCTCGTCGTCGTAGTACCGCTCGTCGTTGTCCTCCACGAGGCCCAGCCAGGCACTCGCCTTGCGCACCGATCCCATGGACGCCTCCTCTCACCGCGGTTCCGTGATGTTCCGCATCTCTATCTCTTTCGTGTCCCTATGGTCGTCCATGATGCGGATCGTGCGCCAAGTGGATAGTCGGCGCGCAGGGGATTCGTGACGGTACTGGTGCAGAAGATGTGGCGGTTCGTCAAGGTTCCTCCTGCATCAGGGACCTGAAAGAAAGAAAATAAGATGCGCCGGTCCGTACGGGTGACACGGGGGACGTACGGGTGAACGGAGCGCTCGATACGATGCACGTCGCGCACGCGCAGGAGCTCGGCGCACGAGTGAACGACTCTCGGGGGATCGTCGTGTTCGGAATAGTCAGGCCCTGTACGCACCGGTTGTCCGAAGGGCTCAGGACCGAGTGGATGGCCCATCTCTGCGGGCTCTGTCTCGCACTTCGCTCGGACCACGGGCAATTCGCCCGCATCGTGACGAACTATGACGGCCTGATCGTCTCGGTCCTGACGGAGGCTCAGGCCGAGCGCACCAACGGATGGCGACGCACCGCGGGGCCCTGCCCGCTGCGCGCCATGCGGACCGCCCCGGTCGCCCACGGCGAGGGAGCCAGGCTGGCCGCCGCCGTCTCACTGGTGCTGGCATCGGCGAAGGTACGGGACCACGTCGCCGACCGGGACGGCCTGTTGAAGCGCCGCCCGGTCGCCGCGGCCGCGCGCCGGGTCGCGGCGGGCTGGGACCGGGCAGGCGCGCGCACCGGCGCGCAACTCGGCTTCGACACGGCGCTGCTCGTGGACGCCGTCGACCGGCAGACGGGAATCGAGCTGCTCGCCGGGCCCGGCGCCCCGCTGCTCACGGTCACCGAGCCCACCGAGACCGCCACTGCGGCCGCCTTCGCCCACACCGCGATACTCGCGGGCAGGCCGCAGAACGCGGAGCCGCTGGCCGAGGCCGGCCGGCTCTTCGGACGCCTGGCGCATCTGCTGGATGCCGTGGAGGACCAGGAAGCTGACGCCGCGTCGGGTGCATGGAACCCGCTCACCGCGACCGGCACCTCGCGGGCCGAGGCCCGACGGCTGTGCGACGACGCGCTGCGGGGCGTACGGCTGGCGTTGCGCGACGCGGAGTTCACCGACGACAAGCTGGCCCATGTGCTGCTGGTGCACGAGCTGCGGCAGTCGGTGGACCGGGCGTTCGGTACCACGGCGTGCTCGCACGGTGCGGGCGTCCCGGTACCGGACGGAGCCGTCCGCCCGTCGGACGGGCGGCAGACCGGGTCCTTCGGCCCGCCACCGGGCAATCCGTACGCACCGAGCCCCGGCAACCCCTTCGGCCCGCCGCAACCCCCGCCCGAGCCCCCGCGCGACCGGCGAGGACTGATCGCCGGCTGCCTGGTGTGGGCGGGGCTGGCCTGCACCTGCCAGATGTGCTGCGGCACCTTCGAGGACCCGTGGACCCATCAGCGCCGTGAGGGGCTGTGCAGCCAGTGCGACTGCGGCGACTGCTGCGATGCGTGCGACTGCTGCAGCAACTGTGGGGACTGCTGCGACGGATGCGACTGCTGCGACTGCGGGTGCGACTGCAGCTGCTGAGCGGGAGACCGGGCGTTGCGACGTGGCCGGGCCGCGCCGTCCCGGCCCCCGAGGCATGGGGCGGCCCGGAGACCCGGCCCCGGTCCGCGGGCCCGTTTCACCTGATCACGGGCGGCGAGATCTGCGAGGTCTTGATGGCCGACGCGCCGATGCCCCACTTCTTCAGGATCCGGTCGTAGGTGCCGTCCGCCTCGAGACCGTTCACCGCGGCCTGGAAGGCGGGTGCCAACGGGGCGCCCTTCTTGAAGGAGAAGCCGACGTCGAGGCGCTTGAACTCGTTGAGGAAGCGCACACCCTCCTGCTGATCCACCGCGTACCGCAGCCCGTTGATGGTGGACATCACCACATCGCTGCGACCCTGCCGGAACGAACCCCAGGTCGCGCCCTGGTCGTTGTAGGTCTTCACCTCGTACGGCTTCTTGCCCGCGTCGGAGCACCGATGTCTGTTCTCCTCCAGCGTCACCTCGAACGTGGTTCGTACTTGCCGCTGTCCAGCGCGGGCAGGATCGCCTCGAAGGAGGCCACCTCGCGCTTCAGTCCCAGCCCGAGCTTCCTGGCCACCGCGTCCGCGAAGTCGATGTCCGTACCGGCCACCGTCTTCCCGTCGGCGAGGTAGGCGGCACCGGGCGGACTGCCGATGTCGCGCGGCGACCCCACGGCCGGGGCGAAGCGAACGGCAGGACGAAAAGTCGACAGAACGAGAGATCGACACAGCACGGAAGAGCTACGGAACGAGAGGGGAGGGTGGAGCGATGTTGTGTACGTGAAGACGCGCGGGGAACAGTGCTCAGGCGCCGCGCACGGCGCCGGGCGGAGATGCGAGGAGATGCAGGGGGGTCGGCTCAACAGGAGGAGGACCACACGCGACCGAAGTCGATGTGGGAGCGCTTGACCAGCCACTGCTGCGAATGCATGGCCCCAGTGGAACAGGCATCCGGTGGTGCGTCAACTGAACTGAGACGTACGACTCACAGTGTGGACAGGCTTGACAACGCACGGTGAACAGCGTTTATCTCGGAAGCGGACCGGTGCTGAGGGGCCCGGTCCGCGTTGTGTCTCCGCTGAAGACGCGCCCCGTGTTCGATCTCTGCATCCACGGAGCCCTCGCATGTCCGCGCAGACAGACACCCTTCCTTCCTCTCTCCCCGCCCCACCCGCGAAGAGTGAGCAGACCGACCGGCTCAGGATCGTCCCGGTACGCCGAACAGGTCAGTGGGCGGCGGCAGTTGCCGCCCTGGCGCTCCTCGCCCTGGTGCTGAACTCCAGGCGGCCGAGGTGGGCGCCCGGCTCTGGGACAGCTGGGAGGACGACGCCGAGATCCGGGACGTCGCCACCGGACGTTTCATCGACCGCGACAAGCTGCACCACGTCGACTTCGAGGGCGCCTCCTTCTCGGTCCGTGGCCCGGCCATCGTGCCCCGGCCCCCGCAGGGACACCCGGTCACCGTCGTCGACGGGACCGGTGGCCCGGCGAGGGAGACCGCGGCCCGCCACGCCGATGTCGTCCTCGTCCGGGCCACCGCCCCCGAGCGGGCCGCCGCGATCCGCACCGATCTGCGCCGGCGCGCCGCGGTGTACGGACGCGACCCCGACTCCCTCCGGGTTCTGGTCGCGCTCGCCGTCGACCTCGGCGACGCCGAGACCGCCCCGGAACCGGGGCTGGCGAGCGGACCCCCGCTCGCCGCCGGTGGCTCCTACTACCGGGGCGGCCCGGTCGACCTCGCCGAACTGATCACCCAGTGGCACCACGGGGGAGCGGTGGACGGCTTCCACCTCACGCCCATCACCCCCGGGCGCGACCTCGAACGCATCGTCAACGGCACCGTGGCCGTGCTCCAGCACCGCGGCCTGTTCCGCACCTTCTATCCCGGCGGCACCCTGCGCGAGCACCTGGGGCTGGCCCGCCCCGCCAACCGTTACGCCCTCGAAGGGGGACGAGCATGAGCACCACGACGAGACAGATGCATCTCGCCGCCCACTTCCCAGGTGTGAACAACACCACCGTCTGGTCGGACCCGCGCTCCAGGAGCCAGATCGACTTCTCCTCGTTCGAGCACCTGGCCCGCACCGCGGAACGCGGCAGGTTCGACTTCTTCTTCCTCGCCGAGGGGCTGCGGCTGCGCGAGCACAACGGCCGGATCCACGACCTGGACGTGGTCGGCCGCCCCGAATCCCTCACGGTGCTGGCCGCGCTGGCGGCCGTCACCGACCGGCTGGGCCTTGCCGCGACCGTCAACACCACGTTCAACGAGCCCTACGAACTGGCCCGCCGCCTCGCCACCCTCGACCATCTCAGCGGCGGCCGGGCCGCCTGGAACGTGGTCACCTCCTCGGATGCCTTCACCGGGGAGAACTTCCGGCGCGGCGGCTATCTCGACCGGGCCCACCGATACACCCGGGCGGCCGAGTTCGTAGCCACCGCCCGCGAACTGTGGGACAGCTGGGCCCCCGACGGCACTCCGCGCCCGTTCGCGTACCACGGGCAGCACTTCACCATCGAGGGGGAGTTCACCGTCCCGCGCTCCCCGCAAGGCCATCCGGTCGTCATCCAGGCCGGGGACTCCCCGGAGGGCCGTGAGTTCGCCGCGTCCGCCGCCGATGTCATCTTCACCCGGCACGGCACCCTGGAGGCCGGACGCACCTTCTACGCCGACGTCAAGGCGCGGCTGGCGAAGTACGGTCGGGAGCCGGACGATCTGAAGATCATGCCGGGGGTCACCTTCGTGCTCGGCGACAGCGATGCCGAGGCCCGGGAGAGAGCGGCCGAGATCCGCCTCCAGCAGGTCTCCCCGCAGAACGCGCTGCTGGCCCTGGAACAGGTCTGGGGCCGTGACCTCTCCTCCTACGACCCCGACGGACCGCTCCCCGAGATCGACCCCGACCCGGATTCCTCGCTGGTCCAGGGCCGGGTCAGGCACGGCGACCCCCTTGCTGTCGCGGTCCGCTGGCGCGCGCTGTCGAAGGAGAAGGGGCTGTCCATCCGTCAGACCGTCATCGAGACGACCGGGCGGCAGTCCTTCATCGGCAGCCCGCGGACGGTCGCGGCGCGGCTCACCGAGTTCGTGGCCGCCGACGCCGCCGACGGGTTCATCCTCGTACCGCATCTCACCCCGGGCGGCCTGGACGACTTCGTCGACCGGGTCGTCCCGCTCCTCCAGGAGCGCGGCGTGTTCCGCTCCGCGTACACGGGTCCCACGCTGCGGTCGCATCTCGGGCTCGCCGAACCGGTATGGAAAGGTTGAACGCATGAGCACGGAAACACACCAGCCGCACGATTCCGGGCAGGCGGCACAGGACTGGAAGCACTGGCACGAGGAGCGCACCGCCACGGTGTCCGCGCCGTACGGTCCGCTCTCCCTCACCGGCACCCACTGGCTCTCCGACCACCCGGGGGGCCACATTCCGGGGGCGCCCGGACAGTGGCGCGGGGACGGCGAGGAACTGCTGCTCAGCGCCACCGCCGCAGACGGCCTGACCGTCGACGGCAAGCCCTTCACCGGCCAGGTCCGCCTCACCCCCGACCGCGGCCCGATCGGAGAGTCCCGCGTCGCGCACGGTGAGCGGCGGTTGGTCGTCCTGAGCCGCGAAGGGCTCTGGGCGGTAAGGGACTTCGACCCGGCCTCGGCGGCACGGCGCGCCTTCCGGGCCATCGAGGCCACCTTGTACGAGGCCCGTTGGGCGCTGCCGGGCACCTTCCGCCCGTACGCTTCCGCCCGTACGGTCCGCGTCGAGAACGCCGACGGGGTCGAGCGCGGCCTCGGGCTCGGCGGTGAGATCGTGTTCGAGCTCGACGGTGCCCAGCACACGCTGCAGGCCGCGGTCGAGCCCGACGGATCACTCTGGGCGGTCTTCGCGGATGCCACCAGTGGGAACAGCAGCTACCGCTTCCGGTTCCTGCGGCCCGCGGCCCCGGCCGAGGACGGCAGCGTGACGGTGGACCTCAATCGGGCACTGCTGCCGCCCTGCGCCTTCGCTGATCACTTCATCTGCCCCTTCCCGCCGCCCGGCAACACCCTGCCCGTCGCCGTCGAGGCGGGCGAGCGGAACCGGATCGACGGCTGACGTTCCGTCGGACCACCCCGGGACAAAGGCCCCGGTCCGCGGCCGACGCGCCGCCGGATCGGCCTCGGACAAAGGCCCCGGCAGCCCACGGGCTGCCGGGGCCGTCCGGTGCGACGCGACAGGTTCAGGCCAGGAGGCCCTCTTGCGCCAGAAGTTGACGCCTTGAATACTCCCGAGCAGCGCTTGTCAGGAGCACGGCATTCCGGAACCCGGGCATGCCGCCGTGCGAACGACTGCGCCTCACGGGTCCGACCACCCCACAGGCGGACCCCCGATTTCCTTTCGGGAGGAATGAAAAGTGAGGATCAAGCGCACCACCCCCCTCAGCGGCACCGCCAGACGCAGCAGGGCTGTCGCCGTCGCAGCCGGCCTCGTCGCCGTCGCCGCACTCGCCGTACCCAGCGCCCAGGCCGACACCGCCCCCACCACCTTCAGCGCCAAGCAGCTCTCCGCCGCGAGCGACGCCGTGCTCGGCGCCGATGTGGCGGGGACTGCCTGGAGCATCGACCCGGCGACCAACTCCCTCGTGGTCACCGCGGACAGCACGGTCTCACAGGCCGAGATCAAGCAGATCAAGCAGTCCGTCGGAGCCAACGCCGGTGCCGTGCGGATCGAGCGCACCGCCGGAAAGCTCAGCAAACTGCTCTCCGGTGGCGACGCGATCTACGCCCCCGGCTGGCGCTGTTCCCTCGGCTTCAACGTCCACAGCGGCAGCACCTACTACTTCCTGACCGCCGGTCACTGCACCGACGGCAACCCGCCCTGGTACACCAACTCCTCGAACACGACCAGCATCGGCCCGACGGTCGGGTCCAGCTTCCCGACCAATGACTACGGCCTGGTGCGGTACGACAATGCCTCGCTCGCCCACCCGGGCACCGTCGGCAGCGTCACCATCACCGGAGCGGCCAATGCCACGGTCGGCATGTCCGTCACCCGCCGCGGTTCCACCACCGGCGTCCACAGCGGCAGCGTCACGGGCCTCAACGCCACGGTCAACTACGGCAACGGCGACATCGTCTACGGCATGATCAAGACCAACGTGTGTGCGGAGCCCGGCGACTCCGGCGGCCCGCTCTACTCCGGCTCGAAGGCGATCGGTCTCACCTCGGGCGGCAGTGGCAACTGCAGCTCCGGTGGCACCACGTACTTCCAGCCGGTCACCGAGGCGCTCAGCGCGTACGGGGTCACCCTGAACTGACGCTCCGACATCCCGGTCCGGCCCTGGAACATGCAGTCGACCGAGACGGAGTCCCCGCCCGAATGCTGGGCGGGGACTCCCGCTCACCCCACGGCTTTTGAGAGAATGTGGGGCAGGTCGGTCAAGCAGGAGCAAACGGGGGCGGATGCTGTGCTTTCCGGAGGGATGCCTTCCGGGACCCCCGCAGACACTTCAGGGGGTTCCAGGTCCGTGAAACGCATCGGAGTGACCGGCCACCGCAGCATTCCGCGGGAGGCCCATGCCCATGTGGTGTCCGGGTTACGGGCTGCGCTCTGCGGCCTCGAAGGGTCCTTGGAGGCCCTCTCCAGCCTCGCGGTGGGAGCCGACCAGCTCTTCGCCGACCTCGCCCTGGCCTGTGGCGCGGATCTGACCGCGGTCATCCCCAGCGGCGACTACGAATCCTGTTTCGTTGATGCTGCCGAACTCGCCCGCTACCGGGACCTCAAGGGCCGGGCGGCCCGGGAGGTCCGGCTGGGCTACCCGCACTCGACCGACGAGGCGTACTTCGCGGCCGGCGCGTACATCGCCGACCACTGCGACCGGCTGCTCGCCGTGTGGGACGGAAGACCGGCCCGCGGCCTCGGCGGCACGGGTGACATCGTGATGTACGCCCGCAGCCTCGGCCGCCCGGTCACTGTCATCTGGCGCGAGGGCGTGGAGCGCGGCTGACGGGTGTGCGCGGCCGTCCTCGTATACGGCCGCGCAGCGCGCCAGTGATCCGACATGCCGTCACATCTGGTGCCTGGCAAGCCAGTCGGTGTGCTGAGGGGAGACGATGCGCTCGGTCTCGAACACCGCCCGCGGCCACTGGCGTTCGGTCAGTGTGGTCTCCATCGCCACCTGCATCGACTCCAGATCCTGCTCCACCAGTGAGTGGGCCGAGATCAGCGGGTGATGGCGGCGCATCTCGCTCCACGCCAGACAGGCCGCCGCCGCGGCCGACAAGACCCCGGTCAGGGCGAAGGACTGGGTGGCGGAGAACGTCCTCACCAGGGCGAACACCAGGGCGAGCGCCGTCAGTACGGCAATGGTCGTCGACCAGACCAGCGTGGCCCGCCGGGAGACCTCCTGGCGCCTGCGGTACCAACTGCGCTGCTCTATCAGCCGATCCCGTACATATGTCTCCTTGCGTACGGTGAACGCTTTGTCGCGCAACTCGCGCATGGAGTCCGTGATCAGGCCGCCCGAGTCCGCGGTCAGGTCACGGGGGTCCGCCCACCCCACCTTCCGGAGCTCCTGGAGCCCCTCTTCGAGACGGTTCGCGAACACTGCCTCGGGGTGCTGGGTGTGGGTGTCGAAAGGTGAGCCGTGCACCGCGTAGCGCCAGCACATCGACTTGATGAACTCCGCCGCCGAGCGGTTGAGTTGCCAATGCGACTTTGCTTTGCGCCGGGCGGAGAGGTACGTCGTGATCAGGACACCCGCATAGGCCAACACGCCGACGGCGTCGACGAGTTGAAAAGTGCCACCCAGTTCCACGTGCCAGGGGAGCGCCGCCGGGACCGTGCCGATGACCAGCAGGATCAGCTGGATCCGGGTGGTGTTCACGGCCTCCCGCTGACGGGCGATGGCGATCGCGTCCGTGTGGTGGAAGAGCTCCGGCAGATCAGCGTTCCTGAACACCATGCTCTGGAGCGGTCCGGGAATCGCCGTCATGTTCACTCCCGTCTGCGGTTATGTCGTCACCTCAATGGTGGAATCGATGGTTCCGTCGAGCCCGGGGCAGTCCCATGTGACGCTCTTGTCCCAAGTGGGCGCCCTCAGTTGCCAACGGAGGTCATGAGAGTAAAGTCGTGCCGCCGGACACTGCAATGGTGCAGATGCCTTTGCTGCATTCCTGTCCGGAACCACTCCATCGGAACAAACCCCCTCAAGGACAGCCGTGAAGACCTCTGAATCCTCCCTCTCCTTCGCCGTTGCGAAGAAGAATCGTGTGCCGCTCACCGAGATCGACGTCCGCGGCGCCACCGCTGCCCGGAAGCTCGGTCGCGTGCACGCCGCGTCAGCCGGTCGCCCCACCCAGGCATCGACCTTCAACTCGGCACTCTGAACCGACGCCCCGAGCGACCCTGCGGGCCGGCTGCAATGCCCGAGCGACCCTGCGGGCCGGCTGGAATACTCAAACATCCCCGCAGGCTGGCTAGACTGGTGGAATGACAGGACCCCTGGTCCCTTTCCGCGAAGTCGTTCTCAAGGTTCACAGCAGGTGTGATCTTGCCTGTGACCATTGCTATGTCTATGAACATGCAGATCAGAGCTGGCGAACCCGACCCAGAACAATCTCTGATGATGTCATCTTCCGGACTGCTCAACGCTTGGCTGAGCATGCCAAGGCACATGCACTGCCCTCCGTGTCAGTGATCCTGCACGGAGGGGAGCCTCTACTGGCAGGCCCCGCCCGACTGCGGCGCGTCTGCGAAGAGCTCACCTCCGCCTTCGAAGGCGTCGCGGAACTCGACCTACGCGTCCACACCAATGGACTCCAGCTCAGCCCGCGCTACCTGGACCTCTTCGACGAGTTCGATGTCAAGGTCGGGATCTCCCTCGACGGCGACCGGGCCGCCAACGACCGGCACCGCCGCTACGCCGACGGGCGCAGCAGCCATCCCCTGGTCCTCAAGGCCGTCGAACTGCTCCGGCAGGAGCGCTACAGCCATCTCAACCTCGGGCTCCTGTGCACCGTCGACATCGAGAACGACCCGCACGCGGTCCTCGACGCACTCACGGAGCTCGAACCGCCGCTCATCGACTTCCTGCTTCCGCACGCCACCTGGGACGAGCCGCCGCCCCGTCCGGGCGGATCGCCCACCGCCTACGCCGACTGGCTCCTCGCGGTCTTCGATCGCTGGCAGGAGCAGGGGCGCCCGGTGCCGGTCCGGCTCTTCTCCTCGGTCCTGTCCACTCTGAACGGCGGCCCCAGCCTCACCGAGTCCCTGGGCCTGGCCCCCACCGACCTCGTCGTCGTGGAGACCGACGGTCAGCTGGAACAGGTCGACTCGCTCAAGAGCGCCTATGAGGGTGCGGCGGCCACCGGATTCGACGTCTTCACCCACACCTTCGACGAGGTCGCGGCCCATCCCGGCGTGCGGGCCCGGCAGCTCGGACTGGCCGGTGTCAGCGAGACCTGCCGCCGATGCCCGGTCGTCCGCTCGTGCGGAGGTGGTCTCTACACCCACCGGTACCGCTCCGAGGGGCCGTCCGGCGCATTCGACAACCCGTCCGTGTACTGCGCCGATCTGGCCGCCCTGGTGCGCGGTATCGAGGCACGCACGGCGGCGGCCCTCGTCGCGCCCGCGGTGACCGAGCCCGTCGAGCTGCTCGCCGCCGAGCTGGACCTCACCCGCACCCTGCTCGCCCGTCTGAACGCCGACATCGCAGGGCACGGCGGCGAGCGGTGGGCACAGGCCTGGGAGCTGGCCACCGCCATCGAGGAGTCGGAGGAGGGCGCCCGTGGCCTGGACGAGGTGCTGGCCCGTCCCTACACCCGCAGCTGGCTGCTCTCCGCCCTGGAGCGGGTCCACGAACGGCCCGGGGCCGTGCGGGTGGCGGGGGAGATGCCGGCGTACCTCGCGACCGCGGTCGTACGGGCCGGCCTCGATCTGTCCGTACCGGTGGCCTTCTCGGGCGGCAGGGTCTTCCTGCCCGGCCTGGGCGAGTTGCGGATCGCGGGAGAGGCGGAGCACGGCACGGCACGCGTACGGGCCACCGAGGACGGCTTCGTGGTCCGGCGGGAAGGGGGTGACGCGGCCGAACGGCGGGTTGTCCGGCCGGAGGCGGCCGGTCCCGGCTGGCGGCCTTTGCGCAGGGTCGCGACGCCCGGCTCCTCGCCCGGCCTCGTGCTCGACGACCTCGATCCGTACCGCTCGTGCTTCGACGCACCCGCCGCGGACCGTCTCGACGACCGGAGCGCCGCCGACCTGGGGGCCAGGATCGGCGAGGCCTGGAAGCTGATCGAGACGAAGGCGCCCGGACGCACCGCGGAGATGGCGGGCCGTCTCACCACCCTCACTCCGCTGGCCCGTTTGGCCCCGGCGGAGCCCGCCGTCGGGCGGCACGGTTACGGCGCGCTGGGGATCTCTCCGGACGGCAGCGCGGAGGACCTGGCGTTCGCGCTGCTGCGGGGCTTCCGCAGGGCCGAATTGCGGGCGCTGCTCGATGTCACGGACCTTTACGCGGCGGACGGCTCCTGGGACCATCGGACGCCTTGGCAGGAAGAATCAGTTCCGTTTTCCCGGCTGCTGGCCGACACCTACGAGCGAATGGCATGGGGGGCTTTCGAACCCCGCTATCTGGAGGGCGTACCGCAGGCCCTCGACACGCTCGAGGGTGCCGCCGAACTGACCGTCAGTGGAAAACGGCTGGTGGATCTGATGCGAAAGGAGATCTGAGGCCCGTATTCCGGTTCGACCGGGTCGCCGGCACACACAGGACAACTGGGAAGAACGGTCGCAGACCATATTCGATCAAGAAAATGATCGACTGAATCCGGGAACGTATGACTGAAAACCGGTGTTGAATGACCGAACATCATGGGGGTGGAGCAACGTCCGCTCCGGAATGATGAATTCGCTCGCATTCACTTCACTCCTCGGGTGCGGGTGCTCACACAGGACGGGGGTCGTGTGCACGCAACAACGCAGCAGCGAGCGGCGGACCATCGGCCGTACTTCTTCTTGAGTTATGCGCATACACCGGGGTACGGCGGTGGAACGGACCCCGATATGTGGGTCGAGCGGCTCTTCCAGGATCTCTGTGGCCATGTGATGGCCATGACCGATCTGCCCGCCGGTGCGCCCGCCGGGTTCATCGACCGCGAGATACGGTCCGGCGAGGGCTGGTCCGAGCGGCTCGGCGAGGTGCTCGCCACCTGCCGGGTATTCGTACCGCTGTTCTCGCCGCGTTACTTCGCCAGCGAGATGTGCGGCAAGGAGTGGTACGCCTTCGCGCAGCGCGCCATTCACTACCGGGCCCGCTCCAATCAGCCGGCCGAGGCGATCGTCCCGGCGCTCTGGGTGCCGGTGCCGCCGAGTCAACTCCCGGGCCCCGCCGAGCGGTTACAGTTCAACCACCGTGACTTCGGGGACCGATACGTCAGCGACGGACTCTACGGACTGATCAAACTCAGGCTCTTCGCCGAGGAATACGAGCGCGCGGTGTACGAACTCGCCAAGCGCATCGTCAATGTCGCGGACACCATCAGGATCGGCACCGGCCGTCCCGTCGACTACCGGCTGGCGCCCAGCGCCTTCGGCCCGCCGAACAGCGGAGTCGGTGGCCCCCGTCCCATGCAGGTGACCATCGCGGCCCCCACCCGGCACGATCTGCCCGAGGGGCGCAACGCCGACTACTACGGCGACAATCCGCAGGACTGGAACCCCTACCACCCGGCCGCCGCGCGCCCCCTGGCCTATGTCGCCGAGGACCTGGTGCGCTCCCTCAACTACCAGGCCACCATCTCCTCCTTCGACGAGGAGTCGGGGCACGCGGAGGGCAAACAACCGCCCAGCAGGCCGGAGATCCTGCTCGTCGACCGCTGGGCCCTGCAGGACGAGGACCGGCGCCGGCGGCTCGCCGCCTTCGACGCCGAGAACCGTCCCTGGGTGACGATGGTCGTGCCGTGGAACCGCGAGGACCACGAGAGCCGGGCGGCCGAGGCCGAGCTGACCGAGAAGCTCGAACAGACCATGCCGACCAAGATGCGCCAGGGGCGGGCCTACTGCCGGGTCGCCGCCAAGGGCATACCCAGCATGGACGCCTTCGGACAGATCCTGCCGCAGGTGGTCGAGGCGGCGGCCCAGCAGTATCTGAGACACGCGGCGGTCTACCCACCCGCCACCGGAGGCGGACACACCGAACGGACACGGTTGATGGGGCCGATGGCGCAGACGCACTACATCCCCGAGACACACGACCCTGCGACGGATGCGGAGGACACGGATGACGGCCAGTCGTGACGGGCGCATCGTCACCTTCTACTCGTACAAGGGCGGCACCGGGCGCACCATGGCCCTGGCCAACACCGCCTGGATACTCGCCGCCAATGGAAAGCGGGTACTGGCCGTCGACTGGGACCTGGAGGCACCGGGGCTCCACCGGTTCTTCCACCCGTTCCTCGACCCGTCGACACTCGGCGCCACCACCGGCGTCATCGATCTGATCACCGAGTACGCGTGGGCAGCGACCAGCCCCGTCCAGCGCGCCGACGACTGGCACCGGGACTACGCCCGCATCCAGCCGCACGCCGTGTCCCTCACACCCGAGGCGCTCGGCTGGGAGTTCCCGCACGGCGGCACCCTCGACTTCGTCTCCGCCGGACGCCAGAACCGCGAATACTCCGCGACCGTCTCCACCTTCGACTGGGACAACTTCTACGACCGGCTCGGCGGCGGTCACTTCTTCGACGCCCTGCGCGACGACATGAAGGCCAACTACGACTACGTCCTGATCGACAGCCGGACCGGCCTCAGCGACATTGCCGACATCTGCACCGTCCACCTGCCCGACGTCCTCGTCGACTGCTTCACCCTCAGCGACCAGTCCATCGACGGCGCCGCCTCGGTCGCCCGGCAGATCTCCGAGCGCTACACCGGACGCCCCATCTCCATCTTCCCCGTCCCGATGCGCATCGACGAGGGCGAGAAGGAGAAGGCCGATGCCGGGCGGGCGCTGGCCCGGCTGAAGTTCGACCGGCTGCCGCGTGAACTGTCCGGCGACGAACTCACCGCCTACTGGGGCGCGGTGGAGATTCCCTACCGCCCCTACTACGCGTACGAGGAGACCCTCGCCACCTTCGGCGACGAGGCCGGGCTCACCAACTCGCTGCTCTCGGCCTTCGAGCGGCTCACCTCCGTCATCACCGACCAGCAGATCACCTCGATGCCACCGGTGGGCGAAGAGGTGCGGCTGCGCATCCGTGACGCGTTCACCCGGCGCAGGCCCGCGCTGCCCGCCGATCTCTTCCTCAGCTACGTGGCGGAGAACCGGATGTGGGCCGACTGGATCGAATCCGTGCTCACCCGGGCCGGGTTCCGTGTCGTACCGCGCGATGTGTCCGCCGAGCGGGAGGTCGCGGAGCCGCCCGCCGTCGCCACCGAGAACGCCACCCGTACCGTGGTGCTGCTCTCCAGCGCCTATCTCAAGTCCCAGCGTGCGGTGAACCTCTGGGACCGGGCCGTGGCGGAGGACCCCGGCGGTGGCCGACGCCATCTGCTGCCGCTCAGGGTCGGTGACGTGCGGCTGTCCGCGCCCTACATCGACCGCAACCCCGTCGATCTCTTCCGGCTCGACGAGGTGCATGCCACCGCCGCCCTGCTGCGCGCCCTGGACCGGCCCGTACAGCTCGCCGACGGCGTGTCGCCCGGACCGCGGTTCCCCGGCACCGTCCCCAGGATCTGGAACGCGCCGCCGCGCAACCCCGGCTTCACCGGCCGTTCCCTGGTCCTGGAACGGATGCGTGACCAGCTCGGCGGCGGCATGGCCGTCGTACTGCCCCAGCCGCAGACCCTGTACGGACTCGGTGGCGTCGGCAAGACCCAGGTCGCCCTGGAGTACGTGCACCGCTTCATGGCGGACTACGACCTGGTCTGGTGGATATCGTCCGAGCAGACCGACGACGTGGTGGCCTCTCTCGCCGAGCTGGCCGTGCGGCTCGGCGCCCAGGGCGGCGACGACATGGCTGCCGCCTCCCAGGAGGCCGTGGACCTGCTGCGGCGCGGTGTGCCCTCGGACCGCTGGCTGCTGGTCTTCGACAACGCCGACGACCCCGAGCGGCTCAGGCGCTACTTCCCGCAGGGCGGTTCCGGACACATCCTCGTCACCTCCCGGAACCAGGCCTGGTCCCAGCATGGTGACGCCCTGCCCGTCGACGTCTTCCTGCGCGAGGAGTCCATCGAACACCTTCAGCGCCGGGCCCCGGGGCTGAGCGACGAGGACGCCGCCCAGGTGGCCACCGCGGTCGGTGACCTGCCGCTCGCCGTCGAACAGGCGGCGGCCTGGATCGCGGAGACCGCCACCCCGATCGACACCTATCTCGAACAGCTGGCGCAGCAGGCCCCCGAGGTCCTGGCGCTCAACCAGCCGGCCGGTTACCCGGAGCCGGTCGCCGCGACCTGGAACATCTCCATCCAACGGCTCAAGGAGCGTTCCCCCGCCGCGGTGCGGTTGCTCCAGCTCTGTGCCTTCTTCGCTCCCGAGCCGATCTCGGGGAATCTCCTCTACAGCAAGGAGATGATCGAGGCGCTGAAGCCGTACGACGCCTCGCTCCAGGAGAAGCTGGTGCTGGGCCGGGTCATCCGGGAGATCGGCCGGTTCGCCCTCGCCAAGGTCGACCAGGTCTCCAACTCCATCCAGGTGCACCGGCTCGTCCAGGCCGTCATCCGGGCGCAGCTCAGCGAGCAGGAGCAGCGGGACGCCCGGCACGCCGTCCACCGCATTCTGGCCGGCGCCCGGCCCGACGACGACGAGCCGATCGACAACCCCTCGACCTGGCCGCAGTTCGCCACCATCTGGCCGCACCTCGGTCCGTCCGACGCACGCAACTGCAAGGAGCCCGAGGCCCGCAGACTGCTGATCGACCGGGTCCGCTACCTCTGGAAGCGAGGCGACTTCAGGACCGCCGCCACGCTCTGCGAGGAGCTGCGCGCCATCTGGAAGGAGACGCTGGGGGAGCGGGACATCCAGTACCTCTACCTCTGCTTCCACCTCTCCAACATCTACCGCTCGCGCGGCCGTTACGTGGAGGCGAGGGAACTCGACGAGATCACCCTGGCGACGCAGCGGGAGGTCCTGGGCCCGGAGCATCCGCACACGTACATGAGCACCAGCAGCCTGGCGACGGACCTCGGCACGCTCGGCGAGTACACCAGGGCGATCGAGCTGGCGACCGAAGCCACCGACGGGTTCAACCAGATCTTCCACGATTCCCACCCCAGGACCCTGGCGGCGGCCAACAACCTGGCGTTCACCCTGCGGTCGATCGGGCAGTACGCCAGGGCCAGGGAGATCGACCAGGACGTCTTCGACCGCCGGGTCGAGGTGCTCGGCGCGGAGCACCCCTACAGCCTCTCCTCGGCCATGAACCTGGCCCGCGACCTGCGTGACGTCGGACGGTACGAGGATTCCGTCGGCATCCTCAGCCGTACGTACGACAGCTACAAGGCCACGCTCGGCCGGGCCTTCCCCGGCACGCTGAGCGCGGCGAAGAGCCTGGCGGTGTCGCTGCGCCGGGCGGGCAGGATGGAGGACGCCCGCAGGCTCACGGTGGCCACCCGGGCCCGGTACCGGGCCAAGTACACCGCCGCCAACCCGGAATGGCTCGCCTGTGACCTCAACCTGGCGGCGGACCTGTACGCGGCGGGCGAGGCGACCGAGGCCAGGGACACGGCACAGGAGGTCGTCGACCAGTACATGAAGGTGCCGGGCGAGAAGCACCCGTACACCCTCGCCGCCCTGAACAACCTCGCTGTCTACCAACTGGGCGTCGGCGCGGTGGAGGAGTCGGAACGGGTGCTGACCCGGGTGGTCGCGTCGATGCGGGAGGTGTACGGGCAGGAGCACCCCAACACCCTGTTCTGCGTCATGAACCTGGCCAACGCGACGGCCGAACAGGGCGACCTCGGCATCGTGCTGGAGACCGAACGAAAGGTGGCAGGACAGCTCAGGCGCGTCCTCGGGGCGCACCATCCCGAGACCCTGGCCATGATGTCCAACATGGCGGTCACGCTCGATGCGTTGGGCCGCAAGGACGAGGCGTTGCGGCTGCGGGCGGAGACGGGGGACGAGCTTGCCAGGCAGCTCGGCGACGACCACCCGATGACCCGGATCGCCCGGAACGAGAACCGGTTCGAGCGCGAGCTGGAGCCGACGGCGGTATGAGCCGCGGGAGCGTCCGGCCGCCACCGGACGCTCCCGGTCCCCCGGTCCTCCGGGGCCGTTCCTTGCCCTCAGTCGTCGGTCGGCTCCAGCAACCAGTTGAGGACCCTGGGCAGGGCGTGCAGCGCGTCGAAGTGCGCGGCCGCCGGCTCCACCACGACGGTGGAGTTCGGGATGCGCCCGGCCAGCCAGCGGGAGTGACCCACCGGCGAGAACACGTCCTTCTCGCCGTGCCACAGCAGCACCGGACCCGTGATGTCCGCGGGGTCGAAGCCCCAGGGCCGACTGAACGCGAGCGCGTCGTCGATCCACCCCCATGCCGAAGTGCGCAGACCCTCACGGTAGTTGCGCAGCAGCATGGTGCGGACGCCGGCGTCGTTGACCACCATCCGGTCGGAGTCGGTCAGCTCCCGGCGCAGATCGTCGATGAGCCGGACCGGGTTCTTCCTGATCACCGCGGACCGTGAGATGAACGACTCCGCGAGCTCGTCCGGATCGGCCGCCGCGGTGGAGTACGCGAGCACATTCGAGGCGGCCATCCCGTCGAACCAGTCGAGCCCGTCGGCGCCCCAGGGAGCCAGCCCGACCAGCGCGGCGGTACGGGTCACCCGCTCCGGCATCAGCGCTGCGCAGGCCAGGGCGTGCGGGGCACCACCGGACCGGCCCACCACGGCGAACCGGTCCAGCCCGAGATGGTCGGCGATGGCCCGTACGTCCTGGACGGCGTCGGCGACACAGCGGCCCGGCAGCCGGTCGGATTCGCCGTATCCCGGCCGGTCGTAGGTGATCAGTTGTGTCTTGCGCTGGTACAGCACCATGCCGCGCGGAGCAGGCCCGAGCCTGCTGCCGGGCATTCCGTGCAGGAGGAAGACCGGTCTGCCACGGGGATCACCGAGACGCTCCACCACCAGATGCCGCCCGTCCGTTGCGCGCACCCGACTACGCACTCCGTGCCTCCTCCGTATGGTGCGGACACGGTGTGTCCGACTTTTCCCGCCCAAGTCGATGATGACCCATCAGAGCGCTTACCGGGACGGTGCGTTGGGAAACCGTGGAGGTCTTCGGGGGCGCGTTCGATCGCCCGGCCGGGTGTCACGGTCGGTGCGACGGGCGGCCGGCCGTCGGGAGAGACGCGCCGCGGCGGACGGTGTCGCGGGGGGTGCCGGCGCGCCGGGCGTCGGACGGCAGGCGGCTGGGGCGGGGCTCCGTCGTTGCGTGGGAGGGTCAGTCGACCGTCGAGCCGAACGGTGGGCGGGCGGCGGCGTCGTCCGGTCTGCGGCGCAGCGAGAGCAGGAACGTGACGAGTGTGCCCGCCACCGCCCACGCGGACAGCACCAGCAGGGGTCCGGTGACCGCGTTGCCCTTGAAGTACGCGATCGAGCGGGCCACCCAGGTGCCCGCCCCGGGCGGCAGTGCGGGGCCGATCGTGCGCCAGAAGTCCGGGAGCATCGGCAGCGGGAAGGCGCCGCCGGCGCTCGGGTTGCCCGCGATCACCACGATCAGGACGGCCAGCCCGATGCCGACGATGCCGGTGAGGGCCTGCAGGGCGAGGGTGAGCATGCCGACCGCGAAGACGGTCAGCGCCCCCAGTCCCGCGAGGCCCCAGAAGCTTCCGGGCAGGGCGCCGAGGACCGGGCCGATGATGATCGCGCCGCCGATCCCGCCCACGACGGAGTACAGCGCCATGACGCCGGTCCGGATCAGCGCGCGCTGCAGGTTGGCGGGTTTGGACCCGGCGCTGATCGCCAGGATCGAGGCGCAGAGGTAGCCGCCCACGCACCAGCCCACGACCAGGTAGAAGGACGAGATTCCGTTGAAGTCCTGGCCGGAGGCGGGGGCCAGGTCCACGGTCCGCACGGTGCGCTGCCGGGCCAGGTCCGCCTGCGTGAGGGTTCGCGTCAGGGTGTCGGCCATGGCGGTGCCCCCGCCGGAGGCGACGAGGACGGTGTCGGTGGTGCCGGTGGGGCTGACGATCAGGGCGCCGTCGATCTCGCGGTTCAGGATCTGTTCGCGGGCCGTGGCCGCGTCGGCGACCGTGCGGGGGTCCAGCGGGCCGCCCGGGAGATTCTTCAGCTCGGTGAGGAGCTGCGCGGACATCTGCCGGGGCGCGACGACCCCGAAGGGTACGTCCGTCGGCTTCGGCTTGTGCAGCGCCCCGACGTAGGACGCGATGAACAGCAGTTGCAGTCCGAGCACACCGATGACGAGCAGTGCGGCCCGTGGGGTGACGGCGTTCTTCACCTCGTCAGCGAAAGTCATGCCCCCACGCTCCGGGCTGTCGGCCATTCGTGCAGGTGGGAGTGGGCCGAATGGCTGAGACGGCCGACGGTCCGGACCGGGTGAGGGTCCGGCCTTCCGGGTATCGTACGAATGTTCGAAACTTGGTCTATGGTGGAGAGCGAGGGGGGTGAGTACGGATCGGTCCAGGAGGTGCGGGTGCCCGGGTTCACGCATCTGCATACCGTTTCCGGGTTCTCCCTGCGGTACGGGGCCTCGCACCCGGAGCGGCTGGCGGAGCGCGCCGCGGAGCGGGGGATGGACGCTCTCGCGCTGACCGATCGCGACACGCTCGCGGGGACGGTCCGCTTCGCCAAGGCCTGCGAGAGGGCCGGGGTGCGGCCGCTCTTCGGGGTGGAGCTCGCGGTGGGTTCCGCGGCGGCGGAGCATACGAGGGGCGACGGGCGTACGCATCGGCTGCGTCCCCCGGTCCGCGGCGGTGCCTTTGTCGATGAAACCGCACCCCGGGTCACCTTCCTCGCCCGGGACGGTGCGCAGGGCTGGGCGGAACTGTGTCGGCTCGTCACCGCCGCCCACGCCTCCGCGCCCGACGACGCCGGTGCCGGGCAGCCTCTGGTCGACCGGTCCGAGCTGCCCGCCGAAGGACTCACCGTGCTGCTCGGCCCCGCCTCCGACGTCGGCAGGGCGCTGGCCGCCGGCCGCCCGGACCGGGCCGCCGCGCTGCTCGCCCCCTGGCGGGAGATCCACGGGGACGACCTGCGCCTCGAAGTCGTCCACCACGGACGCGCGGGCACCGGCCCCGGGTCGCTGCGGCTCGCCGCCCGTACCGTCGGCTTCGCCGCCGATCAGGGGGTACGGGCCGTGCTGACCAATGCCGTCCGGTACGCCGACCCCGGGCAGGGCCCGGTCGCCGATGTGCTCGACGCGGCCCGCGGGCTGGTCCCCGTCGACCCCCGCCGCGCCCCGCTCGACAGCGGCGAACGCTGGCTGAAGGATGCCCAGGCGATGGCGCGGAGCGCCGAGCGGATCGCCTCCGCCGCCGGGCTCGGCCGGGACGCCGGAGCGCGGCTGCTCGCGGAGACCCGGCACACCGCCGATGCCTGCGTCGTCGACCCCGAGGGCGACCTCGGCCTCGGTGCCGTCCACTTCCCCGAACCGCATCTCGTCGGCGCCGGTCGGCGCACCGCCCAGCGGGTGCTGGCCTCCCGCGCCGCCGCCGGCATGGTGCTGCGCGGCTACGACCGCAGGCGCGACTACTGGGAGCGGATGCATCAGGAGCTGGACATCATCGCCTACCACGGGTTCGCCTCCTATTTCCTGACGGTCGCTCAAGTCGTGGACGACGTCAGGGCGATGAGGATTCGGGTCGCCGCCCGGGGCTCCGGCGCGGGTTCCCTGGTCAATCATCTCCTCGGGATCGCGCACGCCGACCCGGTCGAGCACGGGCTGCTGATGGAGCGCTTCCTCTCCAAGCGCCGTGCCGTGCTGCCCGACATCGACATCGACGTCGAGTCCGCCCGCCGGCTCGATGTCTACCGCGCGATCATCGGGCGCTTCGGCACCGAGCGGGTCGCGACCGTCGCCATGCCCGAGACCTACCGGGTGCGCCACGCCATCCGGGACGTCGGTGCCGCGCTCTCCATGAACCCGGCCGAGACCGACCGGCTCGCCAAGGCCTTCCCGCACATCCGGGCCCGCGACGCCCGCGCGGCCATGGCGGAGCTGCCCGAACTGCGTGAGGTGGCACGGGAGAAGGACCGGTACGGGCGGCTCTGGGAACTGGTGGAGGCGCTGGACGCCCTGCCGCGCGGCATCGCCATGCACCCGTGCGGGGTGCTCCTCTCGGACGCCTCCCTGCTGCGCCGGGCACCCGTCGTGCCCACCAGTGGCGAGGGCTTCCCGATGGTGCAGTTCGACAAGGAGGACGTGGAGGACCTGGGGCTGCTCAAGCTCGACGTGCTGGGTGTGCGGATGCAGTCGGCGATGGCGCACGCGGTCACGGAGGTCAAGAGGGTCTCGGGGCAGGACGTGGACCTGGACGCCGTACCGCCGGGCGATCCGGAGACGTACCGGCTGATCAGAAGCGCCGAGACGCTGGGCTGCTTCCAGATCGAGTCCCCCGGCCAGCGCGATCTGGTCGGCAGGCTCCAGCCCGCCGGCTTCCACGATCTGGTGGTGGACATCTCACTGTTCCGCCCCGGGCCGGTCGCCGCCGACATGGTGCGGCCGTTCATCGAGGCCCGGCACGGCCGGGCGCCCGTGCGCTATCCGCACCCCGATCTGGAGGGGCCGCTGCGCGAGACGTACGGCGTGGTCGTCTTCCACGAGCAGATCATCGAGATGGTCGACATCATGACCGGCTGCGGCCGGGACGAGGCCGACCGGGTGCGGCGAGGGCTCTCCGACCCCGGATCACAGGGCCTGATCAAGGTGTGGTTCGCGCAGCGGGCGGCGGCGAAGAAGTACAGCGCCGAAGTGATCGCCCGGACCTGGGAGATCATCGAGGCGTTCGGCAGTTACGGCTTCTGCAAGGCGCACGCGGTCGCCTTCGCCGTACCGACGTATCAGTCGGCGTGGCTCAAGGCGCACCACCCGGCGGCCTTCTACGCCGGGCTGCTCACCCATGACCCGGGGATGTACCCGAAGCGGCTGCTGCTCGCGGACGCCCGGCGGCGCGGGGTGCCGGTACTGGGGCTGGACGTGAACCGGTCGGCGGCCACTCATCAAATCGAACTGGTGTCTGATGCTGAAGGAAGGAAAGGAGCCTGGGGAGTGCGGCTGGCGCTTTCGGACGTCCATGGCATCAGTAAGGCCGAGGTCGCCCGGATCGTGGCCGGGCAGCCCTACACCTCGCTGCTGGACTTCTGGCAACGGGCCAGGCCGGGAAGGGCGGCGGCCGAACGGCTGGCCCAGGTGGGCGCGTTGGACGCGTTCGGCGCCAATCGGCGCGATCTGCTGCTGCATCTGTCCGAACTGCACCGCGCCCAGCGGGGTGCGGGTTCCGTCGCCGCCGGTGCGCAGCTTCCGCTCGGCAACGGACACCGGACCGGCTCCATCGGGCTGCCCGACCTCAACGCGGCCGAACGGCTCAGCGCCGAGCTGGGCGTACTGAGCATGGACGTCTCCCGCCATCTGATGAGTGATCACCACGCGTTCCTGAAGGAGCTCGGCGTGGTCTCCGCCAAGCGGTTGCGCGAGGCGCGGCACGGGGAGACCGTGCTGGTCGCGGGCGCCAAGGCGGCCACCCAGACCCCGCCGGTCCGCTCCGGCCGCCGGGTCGTCTTCACCACCCTGGACGACGGTACGGGCCTGGTCGACCTGGCCTTCTTCGACGACAGCCATGCCGCCTGCGCGCACACCGTCTTCCACTCCTGGCTGTTGCTGGTACGCGGAGTGGTGCAGCGGCGCGGGCCGCGGAGCCTGAGCGTGGTCGGCGCGGCAGCCTGGAATCTGGCGGAGCTGGCCGAGTTGCGGCGCACCGGCGGACTGGACGCGGTCGCCGCCCGGTTGGCGGCCGAGCCCTCGTCCGAGGAGGACGCCCCCGAGGGGGCCGGGCCCGCTCCCGACGGCGACGGCCGTCGTATCCGGATGTCCACCGGATACGAGATGAACCCCTGGTCCGACCTCCAGCCGCCCGGCGAAGGCCTCGCCACCGGAAGGAAGTTGTGGCATCAGAGCCCGGGGAGCGCGGGATGAGCACGGCACACGACGAGCCAGGAATCCTGTACCTGCGGTTCCGCAGGATCGGCGGCGGCCTCCCGGACAGCGCCGGTTACGAGGGGCTGCTCGCCCTTCTCGGCGCGTTCACCCCGATGGTCGAGGCGGTCCCGCCCGACGGGGCGCTCGCCGATGTGCGCGGCGCGCTGCGCTACTTCGGGCGGGACGTGACGGGGCTGGCCGCGGTGATCCGGATCCGCGCGCTCGCCCTGCACGGTGTGGACTGCGCGATCGGCGCCGCGGAGAACCCGATGCTGGCCCGGATGGCGGCACGGCAGGCAGCGCCCGGAACGACCTTCGTGGTGCCCGGGGGAGAAGGGGCCGGGTTCCTCGCGGCCAAGCCGGCCGCGGCGCTGGACGGCGTCGGGGCGGCGACGGCCCGCACCCTGTGCGGATGCGGACTCGACTCCGTCGGCCGGATCGCGGCGACCCCGCTCGGCACTCTGCAGCGGATCACCGGTGTACGGACCGGTCGCGAACTGTGGGAGCGGGCGCGCGGCATCGACCGCACGGCGGTCGTTCCGGGCGCCGCCGCCCGGTCGATCGCCGCCGAACGCTCCTTCCCGCGTGACGAACTGGACCGGGAGCGGCAGCGCCGCGCGCTCATGTCGCTCACCGAGGAGCTGGGGGCCAGGATGCGCGGGGACGGACAGGTGTGCCGGGGGCTGGCGGTCTCCGTGCGCTATGCCGACCGGACCGGCTACTCGACGCTGACCCGCAGCCGTACGCTCCGGGAGCCCACGGCCCACTCCGCGGCGCTCACCGAACTCGCGTACCGGATCCATGATTCGTTCGCTCTGCAGCGGGCCCGGGTGCGGGGGATCGCGCTGCGTGCGGAAGGGCTGATGGACGGCGAACGGGCCACGCACCAGCTGTCGTTCGACCCGGTGGACGAGCGGGCGCGCCGGATCGAGGCGGTGGCGGACCGGCTGCGGGCCAGGTTCGGCCCACAGGCCGTGATGCCGGGCCGGCTCGCGGGCCGATCGCCCCTATGACGTCATCTTATTGATGAACCCTCAGTTTTTACCGACGCGTAACTTCCCATGCCACCCTACTCGTGCGTAATTTGGCATGAGCACATAGGAATTCAGCAGTCAGAACTTGTGGTCCGGGCCGCAGGGCGCACCGACATCGCAACTCCCTTGAGCCGCAAGGAGACCACACGATGCTGCCCTGGAACCGTGCGCCGCGCACCCCACGTGCGCGGAGAACCCTCGCCGCACTGCTCCTCGCCGTTGCCGCAGTCGCCACCCCCACGGCCGCTGCCGCTGCAGCCACCCCCACCGTCGCCACCTCCCGTGGCTGGAACGACTACTCCTGCAAGCCCTCCGCGGCCCACCCCCGCCCCGTCGTCCTGGTCCACGGAACCTTCGGGAACTCGATCGACAACTGGCTGGTCCTCGCCCCCTATCTCGTCAACCGGGGCTACTGCGTCTACTCGCTGGACTACGGGCAGTTGCCCGGTGTGCCTCTCTTCAACGGTCTCGGCCCGATCGACAAGTCGGCTGGCCAGCTCGCCGCATTCGTCGACAGGGTGCTCGCCTCCACCGGGGCGTCCAAGGCGGATGTCGTCGGGCACTCCCAGGGCGGCATGATGCCCAACTACTACCTGAAGTTCCTCGGCGGGGCCGCGAAGGTGAACGCCATGATCGGGCTCGCACCCGACAACCACGGCACCACCCTCCTCGGCCTGACGAAACTGCTGCCGTACTTCCCGGGAGCGGAGGACCTGCTGAACGCCAACACGCCAGGTCTCGCCGACCAGGTGGCGGGCTCTCCCTTCATCACCAGCCTCAACGCAGGCGGCGACACCGTGCCCGGCGTGCGCTACACGGTCATCGCGACCAGGTACGACGAGGTCGTGACCCCGTACCGCACGCAGTTCCTGGACGGGCCGAACGTACGCAACGTCCTGCTCCAGGACCTGTGTCCGGTCGACCTCTCCGAGCACGTGACGATCGGCACCGTCGACCGGATCGCCTACCACGAGGTGGCGAACGCCCTGGATCCGGCCCACGCCACCCCCACCACCTGCGCCTCGGTCATCGGCTGAGGGCTGTCCCGCCGCACCGCCGGTCGGACGGGCCGCGGGCCGATCACGATCCGGCCGGCGGGCCGTCGCTGTCAGTCAGGGGCCGAGCTACGACCGCCGGAACCCGCTTACCGGTATCAATGTCAGTGGCGGATGGCACGATCGACCCATGACGACGATCGACTGGGACTCCGCTGCCGACTCCTTCGACGAGGAGCCCGACCACGGGCTGCTCGATCCGGCGGTCCGGCACGCCTGGGCGCGGCGGCTGGAGAGCTGGCTGCCCGGCGAGCGTTCCGAGGTGCTCGACCTGGGGTGCGGCACCGGAAGCCTTGCCCTGCTCGTCGCCGGGCAGGGACACCGGGTCACCGCCGTCGACCGGTCGCCGCGCATGGTGGAGCAGGCACGGGTCAAACTCGCCGGGACCGGCACCGGGGTGCATCTCGGGGACGCCGCCCAACCACCGGTCGGCAAGCAGCAGTTCGACGTGATCATGGCTCGGCATGTGGTGTGGCTGCTGCCCGATCCGGGGGCGGCCCTGCACCACTGGTTCACCCTGCTGCGGCCCGGCGGGCGGCTGATCCTGATCGAGGGCGTCTGGGGCGGAGTCGGCCTCTCCGCCGAGCGGCTGACCGGACTGCTCTCCGAGCTCACCGAGCGCATCCACCACGAGCCGCTCTCCGACGATCCGGCCCTGTGGGGCAAGCGGGTCGACGACGAGCGCTACGCCCTGGTGGCCCGCGCCGAACCGCCCCGGCGGCACACCGAGGTCGTCGATGTGCATCTGATCCTCCGCCGCGGCCCCGACGTCCTGCTTGCCCGCCGGGCCGGCACGGGGTACGCGGACGGGCTGTTCAACGGCCCGTCCGGACACGTGGAGGACGGTGAGGACGTCCGCGAGGCGATGATCCGCGAGGCCGCGGAGGAGATCGGTGTCGAGTTCGGTCCGGACGAGCTGCGGGTCGCCCTTGTCATGCAGCACCGCGGCCCCGGCGGCAGCCCGCGGACCGGCTGGTTCTTCGAGGCGGAGTACGACCCCGGCCGCCCGCCGTACAACCGTGAACCGGACAAGTGCTCCGAGCTGGCGTGGTTCCCGCTGAACGCCCTCCCGGACGACATCGTCGCCTACTGCCGGGCGGGGCTCGACGGCTATCGCGCGGGCGAACACTTCCTGATCCACTGGCACGAGGACGGCGATACCGTGGCGTACCAGCCGCACGGCGTCCGCCGCGCCGTCCCGCTGCCGGCCGGCGGGGCCCGCACCGGCGGGGTGCACCACATCGAGCTGTGGGTGCCCGACCTGCCGACGGCCGAGCGGGGGTGGGGCTGGCTGCTCGGCGAGCTGGGTCATGTCCCGTACCAGCGCTGGGAGAACGGACGGAGCTGGCGGCGCGGCGACACCTATGTGGTGGTCGAGCAGTCACCCGACCTGACCGGGGGACGCACGACCGCCGCCGCCCCGGGCTCAATCATCTGGCGTTCCACGTCCGTGACCGCGCCACCCTCGACGCACTGGTGGCCGGGGCACCCGAACACGGCTGGCGGCCACTCTTCCGGGACCGCTACCCGCACGCGGGCGGCGACGGGCACACCGCCGCCTATCTGGAGGACGCGGCAGGGTACGAGGTGGAGCTGGTCGCAGGCGTGCCGCCGGCCCGCCCCGCGCCCCAGGTCCCGGCGCCGCACACCGACGTATGGGCGCGGCGCCGGGACTGAAAGGGCGTTCAGGTCCGGTTCGGAGCGATTTCGCGCAGCCCGTGTCGTGCGGGACGGCGGCAGCCTCGGCAGACCGGGTCCTGCACCGGTCGGGTCGACCTCGATGAGCGGGCGGCGACGTGCCCGGCCGTGTCCGGCCTCCGCGACTGAGCAACCGGTCCGTGGTCCCGGCGGCCTGACGTCTGTCCCCGGGGCGGTCAGACGGCGGTGTTGAGTTCGCCGTCGACGGTGGCGTCGCGGGTAGGGACGAAGTAGGGCGACCGGTGGTGCCAGCGGGCCCACGCGGCGGCCAGCAGTCCGGAGCCGATCATCAGGACGGGGACGAGCAGTGCGAACCAGCCGTTGTCGGCGGAGACTTCGAAGTGATCGGTGGAGCGGTAGAAGGTCCAGGCGAGATAGCCGCCGGTGGCGAGCAGCGCGAGCGCGCCCAGTACCGGTCCGACGACAGCGCGCAGGGCCTCCGGCGGCGACGTGCGCAGCAGGTGGCGGAAGCGCACCGCGGCGGCCGCGGCGGTGAGGGCGTAGTAGAGGGCGACGACGATGCCGATCGCGTTGACGGCGGCGAAGATCAAGTCGTTGACGGTGGGGATGACCAGCGCCATCGCGGCGAGGACCAGAGCGATCGCGGTGATCAGCAGGGTGCCGACGGCCGGGGTCCCGTGCTTGGGGTGCAGCCGCGTCCAGACGGAGCCGAGAACGCCGTCGCGGCCCATCGCGTACATCCCGCGGGCGGTGGGGATGACCGAGGCCTGGAGCGAGGCCACCGCGGAGAACATGAGGGCGATGAGCGGCAGCGCGGCCAGCGGCTGCTCGGCGAGCTTCACACCGAAGTAGGCGAGTCCTTGAGCGCCGTTGTCGGCCAGTTCGTCCAGTGGCAGGACCCGTTGGAAGGCGGTTCCGGCGAGCAGGAAGAGGAGCAGCATGACGCTCAGGGCGATGAACCCGCCACGGGAGGCGTCCCGTGGGTCACTGACCTCTTCTCCGACGCTGAAGACCGACTCGAAACCCCAGTAGCAGAAGACCGCGAGCACCATGCCCTGGGCGAGGGCCGCGGCCGAGGGGATGTCGAAGGGGTTGAACCACTGGAGCGAGAAGGGCTGGTCCCCGGCGAACAGCCCATAGCCGCAGAAGGCGAGCAGCACGCCGTACTCGAAGATCAGCAGGTACTTCTGCAGACGTGCCGCGAGGTCGAGCCCGCGAACGGCGACCAGCGCGGCGGCGACCAGGACGGCCATGCCGAGCAGGGTGGACTGGAGGGTGGAGTCCGGATCGAGGGAGAGGCCGGCGACGCTGTGGACGGAGGCCTGGCCGAGGAACTGGATGGTCGCCGAGCCCGTCACCGTGGTGGTGTAGGCCATGAACACGATGGTGCCGACGACGTTGACCCATCCGACCAGGAATCCCAGCCAGGGGCTGAAGATGCGGCCGACCCACTTGTAGCTGCTGCCGGCGTTGGGTTCGGCGCGGTTGAGCCGCCCGTATCCGCCGGCTATGCCGAGCACGGGCAGGAAGGCCAGCAGCATGATCGCCGGTAGGTGCAGGCCGACGATGCTCGCCATCAGACCGAGCCCGATGCCGATACTGCTGGTCGCCGCGGTGCTCGACGCGGCGAGGACGATGCCGTCGACGACGCCGATGGACTTCCGCATCGCGGTCTGAGGGGCCTGGGCGCTGCTCCTCGGCGTGGCGCTTGCACTTTTCACTGGTACCACCAACGGTCGTCGCCTCGCTCGGGGAAGGTGGCCGGAGGGTCCGGATGGCAGGCCATGAAACCGTTGCCCTCTTCACACGTCAATGGTGTTGTCATAAGCTCCGCGCCATGAATGAGCGTGTGGTTCCGGAGCCGCAGCGGCGGCGCAGAAGGCCGACGAAGCAGGGCACGGTACTGTCCGAGCAGATCATCGTGGAGACGGCCCTGCGGCTGGTCGGTCAGCATGGTGCGGAGGCGTTGACGGTCCGGCGGCTCGGAGCAGCGCTGGGCGCCGACCCCAGTGCGCTCTACCGGTACTTCCGCAACACCGACGACCTGCTGCTGGCGATCGCCGACGAGCTCATCGGCCGTGCCCAGCACGGCTGGAAGTCCACCGGCGAGTGGCGTACCGACCTGGGCGAGCTGGGTCTGCGCGTCCACGCCTCGTACCAGGCGCATCCGCAGGCCGCCCTGCTGGCGGCGCACCGGACGACCGGGCGGGACAACGAGATGCGGGCCGTGGAGATGATCCTCGGCGTGCTGCGCTCGGCAGGCTTCCGCGACCGGGAAGCGGTACGGATCTATCACGCCTTCGTGGACCAGGCGCTCGCCTTCGCGGCCCTGGACGCGGCGGCGCTCGCCCTGCCGGCTCCCGCGCAGGCGGCCGATCTCCAGGTGTGGCAGGACCGTTACGGCTGCCTGGACGCGAGCTCCTACCCCCACATCGCCGCCACCGCGCAGCTGCTGGCGGCCGACATGATGCTCAGTGGCTATCCGTTCGCGCTGGAGCTGCTGCTCGACGCCGTCGAAGCCAGGCTGCCCCGGGCGGGCCGGGAGGCCGGCTGAGCCGGGGTCGGCGCTCCCGCCACGCGGGCCGCCCGGGCGCCCTCGGTGCGCGCCCCCGTGCGGATCGCCGGCCGGGCCTCCTCCCGTCGGACGCGTACCGCCTCGGCGTTCTGCTCGACGGTCCGCTTGTCCGGGCGCCGGAGGGCCGGACCCCGGTGGCGCAGGGGCCTGCCCGCCCCTGCAACCACGGGACAGCCCTCAGGGCCGGTCCGGCCCTGATCCCCCGGACAGGCCCCGGAGGCTGTCCGGGGCGTCGTGGCCTCGGCTCACAGGGTGCGCTCCAGGCGGTCGGCCATCAGCCTGACGAACCGCGACGGGTCGCCGAGTTCGCCGCCCTCGGCCAGCAGCGCCAGGTCGTGGAGGAGCTCGGTCGTCTCCTCCAGGCCGGTGCCGGACTCCTCGCTCTTCTCGGAGTGCGCCCGCTTGAGGCCGCTGACCAGCGGGTGCTCCGGGTTGAGTTCGAGGATGCGCTTGACGTGCGGGACGGGCTGGCCCATGGCGCGGTACATGTTCTCCAGCGCCGGTGTCACGTCGTGCGTGTCCGAGACGATGCAGGCGGGCGAGACGGTGAGGCGCGAGGAGAGCCGTACCTCCTTCACGGTCCCGCTCAGCCGGTCCGTCATCCAGGCGAGCAGATCCGCGTACTCCTGCTGCCGGTTCTCCCGCTCGGTCGCGGCCTCCTTCTTCTCCTCCTCGGTACCGAGGTCGACCTCGCCCTTGGCGACGGACCGCAACTGCTTGCCGTCGAACTCGGGTTCCGCCTCGACCCACACCTCGTCGACGGGATCGGTCAGCAGCAGCACCTCGACGCCCTTGGCCCGGAACGCCTCCATGTGCGGGGAGTTCTCGATGGCCTGCCGGGACTCACCCGTGAGGTAGTAGATGTGCTCCTGGCCGTCCTTCATCCGGTCCACGTACTGCCGCAGCGTGGTCGGCTCGTCCTTGTCGTGGGTCGTGGCGAAGGAGGCGACGCCGAGGATGGCGTCGCGGTTCTCGAAGTCGCTCAGCAGCCCCTCCTTGAGGACGCGGCCGAACTCCCGCCAGAACGTGGCGTAGCGCTCCGGGTCGGTGGACATCATGTCCTTGACCGTCGACAGCACCTTCTTCGCCAGACGTCGGTGCATCAGCTGGATCTGGCGGTCCTGCTGGAGGATCTCGCGCGACACGTTGAGCGACAGGTCCTGCGCGTCGACGACACCCTTCACGAAGCGCAGGTACGGCGGCATCAGCGCTTCGCAGTCGTCCATGATGAAGACGCGCTTCACATAGAGCTGGATGCCGCGCTTGTACCCCTGCATGAAGAGGTCCTGGGGCGCGTGCGACGGGATGAAGAGCAGTGCCTGGTACTCGAATGTGCCCTCCGCCTGCAGCCGGATGGTTTCGAGCGGGGCGATCCAGTCGTGACTGATGTGCTTGTACAGCTCGTGGTACTCGTCGTCCGTGACCTCGTCGCGCGAGCGTGCCCAGAGGGCCTTCATCGAGTTCAGGGTCTCGGGCTCGCGCGGGGCGTCGTCGTCGGCCCCCTCGACGGGCTTCGCGGTGTCGTCGAAGGCGGTCTCCGCGGCCATGCGGACGGGCCACGTGATGAAGTCCGAATACCGCTTGACGATTTCCCTGATCTTCCACGGGGAGGTGTAGTCGTAGAGCCGGTCGTCGGCGTCCTCGGGCTTGAGCCGCAGCGTGACCGCGGTGCCCTGGGGGGCGCTGTCGACGGTCTCGATCGTGTACGTGCCCTCGCCGCTCGACGTCCAGCGGGTGCCCTGGCTCTCGCCCGCGCGCCGGGTCAGCAGCGTGACCTCGTCGGCCACCATGAAGCTGGAGTAGAAACCGACACCGAACTGGCCGATCAGCCCTTCGGCCGCGGCGGTGTCCTCGGCCTCCTTGAGTTCCCGCAGGAACTTCGCCGTGCCCGAGTTGGCGATGGTCCCGATCAGCTGCACGACTTCGTCGTGCGACATGCCGATGCCGTTGTCCCGCACGGTCAGCGTGCGGGACTGCTTGTCGGTCTCGATATCGATGTGGAGGTCGGACACGTCGGCGCCGAGCGAGTCGTTGCGGAGTGCTTCGAGTCGCAGCTTGTCGAGCGCGTCGGAGGCGTTGGAGACGAGTTCGCGCAGGAACACGTCCTTGTTCGAGTAGATCGAGTGGATCATCATCTGCAGAAGCTGGCGCGCTTCCACCTGAAACTCGAACGTCTCAGTCGGCATAATCCGTGATTCCTTCTCAGGTCACCGGGTGGGGAACTGGCCTGAGCACTTTAGATCAACCGGTGATCAGGGAAACCGTTCCCGGCCAGTGCGCATGGGGCGGGAGCGAATCCCGGACCCACTGCCGTGCACGGGGCGCACGGCCCCGTGCACGGCGGACCGCCACGTCCGGGGCGTCGACCGCCCGGGGTCCCGGCGGCGGGAACCCCTGCGGACGGACGGGGCTCCGCGCGTCAGGCCAGCAGCGCCGCGAGCCCCTCCGTGCGTGCCAGGTGTTCCAGTTCGTCCAGTGCCCGGCGGGCCGCCCCGGCCGCCGCCGGGTCGCGTTCGGCGAGCCCGCTCTCCTCGAACTCGTCCTCGTCCAGCCGGAGCACGGACGAACCGTCCGCCGACACCCACAGGTCCAGGTCCAGATCCTCGACCAGAAGCTCCCCGTCCCGCAGCACGGCGGGGCGGGTGATGTCGCAGTACCAGCCCTTGAGCCCGCCCGTGCCGCCACGAACCTCCTTCACGGCGAACCAGCGGTCGCGCCAGTAGTGCTCGGTGAACACGTCCCCCGGCTCGAACCGTACGAAGCCGAAATCGCGGACCCCCGGTGCCGCCCAGGGCGCACGCACCGTCACCCGCGTGCCGTCGTCGCGGACCACGTCCGCCGGATAGCGGATCTTGGTCCGCCCGGCCTTCACCAGGGCGACCACCAGCGCGGTCTCAGCCGAGCTTGCGGACATGGCGCACCTCCGTGGCACAGATTTCGTAGCCGAACCATCGGTTGACGGCCAGCATCGGACCGTTGTCCGTGTCATTGCCGGTGTACGCGTCCGTGTATCCGGCGGCGCGTGCCCGGTGCAGTGAGTCGTTCTTGGCGAGCCTGGCAAGGCCCCGGTTGCGGTGCGCCCGGCGGGTTCCGGTCATCCCCGACATGTAGCGGGTCAGTCCGTCGGTCCGCGCCGCGCTGAACGCCGCTACTTCCCCGTCCACCATCGCGACCGAGGTGAGCTCGTGGTCGAGCGCGGGGTTGCGCCAGGTGTGATTCAGCCAGTCCTCGTAGTCGGACAGTTCCGTCGGGGTGTCGCTCGGCTCGTCGGCCGTGGTCTCGGCGTCCGCCTCGAAGAGCGGGCGCGGGTCGTCCGCGAAGTCGGCGGCGGTCCGCAGCTCGACACCCGTGGGCAGCTCCTGACGGGGCGGCAGCGCCCCGTGGGCCAGGTCGAGATGGAGGAAGTGGGCCGAGCGGCCGGCCGTGTAGCCGCGCTTCTCCGCGAAGGCGCGGTCCGACGGGGTGTCGAGCACCCAGGTGTAGATCGCGAGCGCGCCCTCCCGCGCCAGATACTCCTCGGCCGTCCTCAGCAGTAACCCACCGGCCCCGCGCCCGGTGCGATCCGGATGCGTGTACGGGTTGAAGAACGCCTGGCCGGGTTCGAAGCTGTCGTGGACGAGGCCGACCTGCGCGGTCCCGATGAGCTCCCCGTCCTCCTCGGCGACCAGCAGCCGGTAGCGCTTGCCGGGATGGGCGCAGGACAGATCGAAGGCGACCAGCTCGGGAGTCGTCACGATGTAGGGCAGTGCGGCACGCCGGACCCGCACCCAGGCCTCGGCATCGGCGGGCAGGAAATCGCGAACGAGGACAGTCATGGGCCGGACGTTACGCGTGGGCACGCACGGGCCGCCCCTGATTTTCCGGCCGGTGGGGGAGAATCGGGGTGTGACCCTGAAGATCGCCCTTGATCCGGACGCCGGTACCGCCCCGTACGAGCAACTGCGCACGCAGATCTCCGAGCTGGCCCGCTCCGGCGCGCTGCCCGTCGGCTTCAGACTTCCGACCGTACGTGGCTTCGCCGAGGAGCTCGGCCTCGCCGCGAACACTGTGGCCAAGGCGTACCGGGCCCTGGAGACCGACGGGGTGATCGAGACCCGTGGGCGCAACGGCACGTTCATCGCCGCCGCCGGGGACGCGGCGGACCGTCATGCGGCGGCCGCCGCCCAGGAGTACGCGGAGCAGGCCCGGCGGCTGGGCCTGTCTCGGGCCGAGGCGCTGTCCCTGGCCGAGGACGCGGTGCGGGCGGCGTACGCGACGCGTTGATCCGTTGCCGTTGCCGTTGCCGTTGCAGGGACCGGGGCCGACCGGTGGCGGATCTGCCCTCGGCCGCCGGTCCGGCTCGGTCCTCCGGCCCGTCAGGGGCGGCTGAGGGCGACGGGCCGCCGGGCTCAGAGGTACAGGCCCGCGTCCGCGCCTGAATCCTGCTTCGGCACCGACGCGGGACCGCTGCCGCGACGCAGCGCGTACAGCTCGGCGAGTGTGGCGCCCTCGCGGCCGAGCCCTTCCTCCGTACCCAGCCAGCCCACCGCCTCCTTGCGGGTCAGCGGGCCCACCTCGATCCTGGCGAGGCAGCGGCCGGGCCTGACCACCGCCGGGTGGAGCCGCTCCAGGTCCTCGTTGGTGGTGACACCCACCAGCACGTTGCGTCCCTGGCCCAGCAGTCCGTCGGTGAGGTTCAGCAGCCTGGAGAGCGCCTGGCCCGCGGTGTGTCTGGCCTCGCCGCGGATCAACTCGTCGCAGTCCTCCAGGAGCAGCAGCCGCCAGCGGCCCTTCGCCGTGCCGTCGTCCTCGCCGATCGCGATGTCCATCAGATAGCCGACGTCGTTGAAGAGCCGCTCCGGATCGAGCACGCAGTCGACCTGGCACCAGTCCCGCCACGAGCGCGCGAGGGTGCGCAGCGCGGAGGTCTTGCCGGTGCCGGGCGGACCGTGCAGCAGGAGCAACCGGCCCGCGATGTCATCGGGGGTGACCTTCATCAGCCGGCCCATGGCATCGGCCACGGGCGCGGTGTAGTTGGCACGGACCTCGTCCCAGGCGCCGGCGGCGATCTGCCGGGTGGTGCGGTACGGGCCGCGTCGCGGGGACACGTACCAGAAACCCATCGTCACGTTCTCGGGCTGCGGCTCCGGTTCGTCCCTCGCACCGTCCGTCGCCTGGCCGAGGATCTTCCGGGCCAGCTCCGCGCTGGTGGCGGTGACCGTGACGTCGGCGCCGCGGTTCCACCGCGAGACGAGCAGCGTCCAGCCGTCGCCCTCGGCCAGCGTGGCGCTGCGGTCGTCGTCGCGCGCGGCACGCAGCACCTCGGCCGCCGGAGGCAGCAGGGTCGCCCCGGCCTTGACGCGATCCAGGGAGGAGCTGTGCGAGTACGGCTGCTCGCCCGTCGCGAAGCGGCCGAGGAACAGCGCGTCGACGACGTCGGACGGGGAATCGCTGTCGTCGACGGTGAGCCGGATCGGCAGAGCGGACTCGGGGTTGGCAGGCATGGCGCCCATGATCCGGCAAGGGAGCACCCGACGCACCCAGGTTTCACCACCTTCCTCCCCGCTTCGGACGGTCGGGCCACGGATCCGACGTGTCCTCAGGGGGACGCGTAAGACAACTCGTTGGATCAACTTGGCATGGACACTTCCGGTGGAGGTGCAGGTGCTGCTACCACGGACTCGGCAGACCAGGCGGAGATCCTGCCGGTCGGTCCAAGGGAGGTTCCATGAAGATGTCCAGACTCGTGGCGTTCTCGTCATCGGTCCTGCTCGGTGCCGTACTCGCGCTGACCGGAGCGGCCACCGCCGATGCCGCCTCGTCCGTCCAGGCCGTCGACTACGTCGCACTCGGCGACTCGTACTCCTCGGGTGTCGGGTCCGGCAGTTACGACAGCGCCAGCGGCGACTGCAAGCGCAGCACCAAGGCCTACCCGGCACTCTGGGCCGCCGCCAACTCGCCCTCGTCCTTCGCCTTCACCGCTTGCTCGGGTGCCCGTACGAGTGATGTCAAGGCCGGTCAGCTCGGCCCCCTGAACGCCTCGACCGACCTCGTCTCGATATCCATCGGCGGCAACGACGCGGGCTTCTCCGACGTCATGACCACCTGTGTCCTCCAGTCGGAGGCCACCTGCCTCAGCCGGATCGCCACGGCTCGCAGCTTTGTCGACACCACCCTGCCCGGCAACCTCGACTCGGTGTACTCGGCGATCCGCGCCAAGGCGCCGTCCGCCCGCGTCGTCGTCCTCGGGTACCCGCGCTTCTACAAGATCGGCGGCAGTTGCGTCGTCGGCCTGAGCGACAAGGTGCGTACCGCGATCAACGGTGCCGCCGACTACCTGAACGCGGCGACCGCCAAGCGTGCCGCCGACCACGGCTTCACCTACGCCGATGTCGCGGGGAAGTTCACCGGACACGAGATCTGCTCCGGAGACGCCTGGCTGCACAGCCTCAACTGGCTCAACATCGGTGAGTCCTACCACCCCACCGCGGCCGGACAGTCGGGCGGCTATCTGCCCGCCCTCAAATCGGCGGCCTGATCCACGCTCGTCATGCGCCGGGCCCGTCCGGCAGGCCGGCGGGCAGGAGGCCCCCGTCCGCAGGGGTCTCCGTCCGGCAGGCCGACGGTCCAGCGCGGACGAATCACTTCCGTTCTGTCCAACTCGCCCTGGAATCGGGCGGATTCGGATGCTGGTCGTCAACCTCCGTATGTGTGTGCTCAATCCTGCGACCGGGATGCGCGGGTGTCGTCGCGGGGGGTTAGGGTTAACCTGCCCGGGCCGGGTGCCCTCGTACGGGTGGGGAGTGACATGGAACAGATAGCGATGCGCAGCAGGCCGCGTGTGCCTGCCATCACATGCGGAAGCAGTGCGACGAGCTCGCGCCTCGACCGCCATCTCGCGGTGCTCGGCGGCCCTGCCGTCCCGCAGCGGGAGGCGGCGGAGGCGACACTGCTGATGCGCGAGCTCACCTCGCGCGACGCCGCTCACAGCCGTCGGAGCAGGAGCGCGCGGGTCTCGCTCTTCGCGCCGCTGCGCCGACTGCGCCGCTCGCTCTTCGGCAGCCGCCACTGACCCGACGGCCCGTCACGGCCCCATCGGTCCACTGCTCGGGCTCCCCGGCCGGGCCGCCCGCTCGGGCGGCCGCACCGTCCCGGCACTGCGCTGCTGTCCGCCCTCCCGTCATCCCCAGGGCTCGCAGCAGCGCTTCGGTGTGCTCGTCGAGGCATCCGGCCCATGCCGAGCGTTATGCCGAAATAATTCGGTGCCGAAGTACTTACTAGACTGCTCGCATGCCCGAAAAGCGAGCCGCGCGCCTGAGCCCCGACGAACGAAGGGCCCAGTTGGTCGCCATCGGGCTCGACATGCTCGCCGACCGGTCGCTGGACGAGCTCTCCACGGACGAGGTGGCGCGCCGCGCCGGTATCTCCCGGGGGCTGCTCTTCCACTACTTCGACTCCAAGCGGGACTTCTACCGCGCTGTCGTGCGGCAGGAGTGCGACGGCTTCGCCGCAGCCACGGAACCGGACTCCTCGCTGGAGCCCGTCCCCTGGCTGCGGTCGTTCATCACCGGCTTCGTGGCGTACGTACTGGAGCACCGCAAGGTGTACCTCGCCCTGGTCCGCGGCGCCGCCGCCGGTCAGCCGGCGGTGGAGGACATCGTCGAGCGCACCAGAGGCGTCCTCGCCCGGCGGGTGGAGGAGGCCCAGCGACGGCTCGGGATGCCCGACTCGCCGCGGCTGCCGGTCGCGGCGAGGGCCTGGATGGCGTTCGCCGAGGAGGCCGTCACCAGCTGGCCGTCCGACGGGCCCGACGGTCCGGCGGAGCTCGGCGCCTTCCTGGAGTCGAGCTTCATCAGCCTGCTCGGCGCCCTGGACCGACCGAGCGCGCTGCCCCGGTGACCGCGGTGCGCCGCGGTCATTCGCCGCCGCGCGCGTAACGCCGTACGGTCAGCGGCACGAACACCGCGAGAAGCACTGCCGACCAGGCGAGCGTCCCGGCCACCGGATGGGCGACCGGCCAGGCGCCGTCGGCGGACGGGGACGCGTTGCCGAACAGATCGCGGGTGGCCGAGGCCATGGCGCTGATCGGGTTCCACTCCGCGACTGTGCGCAGCCAGCCCGGCAGGTTGTCGGTCGGAATGTACGCGCTCGACAGCAGCGGCAGGATGAAGGTGGCACTGCCCAGCTGGCCGGCCACCTCCTCGTTGCGGATCAGCAGACCCAGCCAGCAGCCGAGCCAGGACGTGGCGAACCGGAGAAGCAGCAGCAGCCCGAAGGCGCCCGCAGCGGCGAGCGGGCCGCCCTCGATCCGCCAGCCGACCGCGAGTCCGGCCAGGATCAGCGGAACCATGCCGATGGCCGTGGTCAGCAGATCCGCGGCGGTCTGGCCGAACGGTACGGCGGTCCGGCTCATCGGCAGCGTACGGAACCGGTCCATCACTCCGCGGTCGCAGTCCTGCGACGCCTGGAACATTCCGACCATGATCCCGTTGGCCGCCGTCGACGCCAGCAGGCCCGGCACCAGGAACGCGCGGTACTCCTGGCCGGGCATGGCCAGCGCGCTGCCGAACACGTAGCCGAAGAACAGCAGCATCGTGATCGGCATGGTCTGGGTCAGGATCATGACGCCCGGCGCGGCCTTGATCCGCTGCAGATGGCGGCCCAGCATGGTCAGGGCGTCGGTGACCGGGGTGCTCGCGGCGGACGCGACGGCCGGCTCGTGGGCCGGTGCGATGCTGCTCATGCTGCCGTCTCCTTCAGGGGCGGGGAGGTGCGGCCGTCGTTGCGGCCGGTCAGGCGGAGGAAGACCTCGTCGAGCGTCGGCGGGCGCAGGCTCGCGTCGACCAGCGGAACGCCGGCCGCGTCGAGTTCGCGGACGATGCGGGGGAGGGTGAGCGTGAGATCCGTCGCGACGGCGCCCACGGTGCGGTGCTCGCGGTCGAGCACCGGTGCGGCGCCGGTGAGCTGGTCGAGGACGGCTGCCGCCGGGACCAGCGCCGACTCATGGGTGACGACCACTTCGGCATAGCTGCCGATACGGGACTTCAGTTCGGCGGGGGTGCCGCGGTGGGCGGCCCGGCCCCGGTCGATCAGCACGATGTCGTCGGCCAGTCGGTCGGCCTCCTCCAGATACTGCGTGGTGAGCAGCACGGTGGTGCCCAGGCCGGCCAGCTCGCGCACCGCCGCCCAGATCTGGTTGCGGCTGTGCGGGTCGAGCCCGGTGGTCGGTTCGTCCAGGAAGAGCACCCGCGGCCGGGTCAGCAGACTGGCGGCGAGGTCGAGACGGCGGCGCATCCCGCCGGAGTAGGTGCGGGCCGGGCGGTCGGCGGCGTCGTCCAGTTCGAAGCGGTCCAGGAGTTCGTCGGCCCGGCTGCGCGCGGCATCGCCCCGGAACCGGAGCAGCTTGGCGAAGAGCCGCAGGTTCTGCCGGCCGGACAGTTCGCCGTCGACCGAGGCGCTCTGCCCGGTGACGCCGATCGCCGCGCGCACCGCGCCCGCCTCGCGCACCACGTCGTGGCCCGCGACCCGGGCGCTTCCGCCGTCCGGCACGGTCAACGTGGTGAGAACCCGGACCGCGGTGGTCTTGCCCGCGCCGTTCGGCCCCAGTACTCCGCAGACGGTGCCCTCGGCGACCGCGAGATCGAGCCCGCGCAGTGCGTGGACATCGCCGTACCGCTTCTCCAGACCTTCACTAAGTACAGCGTACGTAGTTGTCATGGGGCTCACCGTACCGCACTACGTACGGTGTACGTAACTACCATGGTGGGCGAGGTGATGATCCATGGTGGGGCGACCCGCTGTACCCGAAGTGATCTGGGCGCGCCCCGAGCGTGCGGGCCGCGGCCCCAGGCCCGCGTTCAGCCGCGCCGACATCGCGGCGGCCGCCGTCCGGATCGCCGACGCGGAGGGCTTCGACGCGGTCTCCATGCGGAAGGTGGCGGCGGAGCTGGGCTGCGGCACGATGTCGCTCTACAACTACGTGCCACGCAAGGAGGACCTGTACGAACTGATGCTCGACGCGGTCAGTGCCGAGTACGAGTACCGGGAGCCCACCGGCGACTGGCGCGCCGATCTCGTCGCGCTGGCCCATCAGGCCCGCGCGATGATGCACCGCCACACCTGGGTGCCCCGGCTGATGTCACCCGTGTACGGTTTCAGCCCGAACTCCCTGCGGTATCTGGAGTACTCGCTCGGCTGCCTGGACGGGGTCGACGCACGGTTCGGCGAGAAGATGGAACTCATCGCCTTGATCAACGGCGTGATCACCACCTATGTGGCCAACGAGATCGCCACGGCGGAGCGCAGCCGGTCGCTGCCCTGGTCCGAGGAGCAGGAGCACGCCGTGCGCACCGGCTATCTGGTCAGCCGGATCGCGACCGGGAAGTATCCACGGATCGCCGCGGGGTTCGCGGAGGATCCCGGGCCGATCGATCTGGACGGGGTCTTCGACCGGATGCTCGACCGGGTGCTGGACTCCTTCGACCGGTAGCGCGCGGCCCCCGGCGCCCCGTCACAGCAGCGCGAACTGCCCGTCAGGGCCCTCCTCCTGGTGATCGAGCACCGACGCGGGCCGCCGGGCCGCCGCCGGGACCGGCAGGACGCCCGCCGCGCGGAGCTCGCCGGCCGTGATCCGCGGGCCGTCGGCCAGGCCCTCCCGCCGGGGCCGGAGCCCGTCGAGCAGCGCGAGCACGGTGATCAGTTCCAGCAGCTCCGAGGTCCACTCCTGGGGCCAGACGCGGGGCCGGACCGCTTCCAGGGCGTCCGTGTCCGCCGCGTGCGCACCCGCGCGCCGCTCGAACCACAGCTCCAGCATCCGGACCCCGCCGACCCGGAACTCCCAGGCCCCGGCCGGCACGGGCGAGATCCGGCCTGTGCCCAGCGTGAGCGTCTCGTCGGCCGGGTCGTACCCCAATGCGGTCGGTGCGGGCGGAACCGAGGCCCGCACGTAGGGGCGGCGCCCACCGGGCAGCCGCGGGCGCTCCCCGCCACGGGCACCGCGCAGCTCCAGCCGCAGCAGTTCCCGCCCCAGCTCCACCCCCGCCGACCAGCGCTCCGGGTCGGCGGGCAGCGGTACCACGCAACCGGCGGGGCAGTGGCGGGCCGCCGCGAGCGTCCAGGCCAGCACGGAGTGCTCGGTGACCGTGTCCCCGTGGCGGTCACGGAGCAGGGCGAGCAGTCCGGGGGCCAGATTGGGTTCGAGACCGCCGGGGCGCCGGTACAGCGGCCGGATCCGGCCCGGCCGGCCGGCGGGGGAATGGCCGTCCGGCAGCAGCGCCGTCACGGACAGGGCGGGCCCGGTGTCCTGGGGCACGTACCCGTGCTCGACGGCGAAGAGCTGGTGCCCGTCGGCGACCCGCCACAGCTCGGGACGGGCGGCATCGATCAGCCGGTGGTCGGGGATCAGCCACTGTTCGTCGAACGGGCCGTGCAGGATCCGTACCGGCTCGGGACACGCCCCGGACTCGCGGGCGAACCGACCGGTGCCGGTGGCCTGCCCAGGAAGCGCCGCCACCGGGGTCTGCGGGGTACGGGAACGAGTGGGCCGGAACAGCCGTTCGCGCTCGGCGGCCTCGGCCCGGACCAGCCGCTCCCAACGGGCCTTGAGCGAACCGGCGTCCGGGGCGGTCACCCAGGGGCGACCGGTCCGCAGGGGCCGTACGGACCATGGCATGAGGTCGTCGAGCAGCGGGATGTCGTCGTCCCTGCCGGCTCCGGCCGCCGCCTGTGCTGCCACCGTGTCGTCCTCCCCGTCGCCACGCCGCCCTGGCATCGTAACGGCGTCGGAGGGCGGGCCGTCAGTGCGCTTCCACCGTCACCGAGAACGAGAACCGGTCGCCCCGGTAGCGGATCTGCGCCACATCCACCACCTGTCCGCTCTCGTCGTACGTCACGCCCGTGTAGAACAGGATCGGGCTCAGCAGCGGTACCTGGAGGAGTTCGGCCGTGACCGGGTCGGCGAGGCGCGCCTCGACCGTGTCGGTGATGCGCGCGATCCGGACACCGACCCGGTCGCGCAGCACCTTGGTCATCGGCCAGTGTTCGAGATCGCGGACATCGAGCCGGGCCGCGATCTCGGGACGCACCGCGTTCTGCGCCCAGTTGGTGGGCTCACCGCTGTCCCCGTCGCGGCGCAGCCTGCGGTAGCTGACCACCTCCGCGCACTCGGGGAAGTACTCGGTGAGATCGCCCGGTACGGCGACCGGGCCATGGCTGAGGACCGCGGTCCGTTCGCCCGACTGCTGGGCCACGATCGCGTCGATCGAACCCAGCAGCCGGACCGGCGAGACCCGGCGGGCGCGCGGCTCGATGAAGGTGCCGCGCCGCCGGTGCCTGCTGATCAGCCCCTCCGTCTCCAGCTCCTTGAGTGCCTGGCGCATCGTCAGCACGCTGACGCCGTAGTGTGCGGCGAGCTGTTCCTCGGTCGGCAGCCGAGCCGAGGCGTCCTTGGCGCGCCCCAGTATCGAGGCGCGCAAGGACTGCGAGACCTGGTACCAGAGCGGCAGTTTGCGGTTCAGGACCAGCGAATCAGGAGCGAAGGCGGGCCCCTGGGACGTCTTGGGCATATGAGGCACCTGGGTCACCTGGTCTCTCCGTACTGCGACACGGTGGCCGCGACGACGCGGGGGCCGGGAAGCGGCGTCGTTGCCTACGGCCTGAAGTTGCGGCTCAGACCCTGCCACACGTCGTCGTAGCCGTGCTGCAGATGCCCGGCGGTCGCCGCCTGCCCGGTCGCCGTCACCGGCCAGCGGGTCTCGAACATGAAGGCGAGACCGTCATCGATCTTCTGCGGTTTCAGCTCCGCCCCGCTCGCCCGGTCGAAGGTCTCCCGGTCCGGGCCGTGCGCCGACATCATGTTGTGCAGCGAGCCACCGCCCGGGACGAAACCGCCCTTGCCGGCCGTCTTCGCGTCGTACGCGCCCTTGATCAGGCCCATGTACTCGCTCATCACATTGCGGTGGAAATACGGGGGCCGGAAGGTGTCCTCGCCGACCAGCCAGCGTGGCGCGAAGACGACGAAGTCGACACCTGCCAGACCGGGGGTGTCGGACGGCGCGGTCAGCACCGTGAAGATCGACGGGTCGGGGTGGTCGTAGCTGATCGAGCCGATGACGTTGAAACGGTGCAGATCGTAGACGTACGGAGCGTGGTTGCCGTGCCAGGCGACCACATCCAGCGGCGAGTGGTCATAGGTCGCGGACCAGAGATTCCCGCAGAACTTGTTCACCACCTCCACCGGGCGTTCGTCGTCCTCGTACGCGGCCACGGGGGCGAGGAAGTCCCGCGCGTTCGCCAGGCCGTTGGCGCCGATCGGTCCGAGGTCGGGGAGCGTGAACGGCCGGCCGTAGTTCTCGCAGACATAACCGCGGGCGGTGGCATCGAGCAGCTCCACGCGGAAGCGGATGCCGCGCGGGATCAGTGCGATGTGCCCCGGATCCGCGCGCAGCAGACCCAGTTCGGTACGGAGCAGCAGGCCGCCCCGCTCCGGGACGATCAGCAGCTCGCCGTCCGAATCGCTGAGCACCCGGTCGGTCATGGACGCGTTGGCGTGGTAGAGATGCACGGCCATGCCGGTGCGCTGCGTCGCGTCGCCGTTGCCACCGAGGGTCCACAGACCGGTCAGGAAGTCCGTCCCGGGCGCGGGCTCGGGGAGCGGATCCCAGCGCAGCCGGTTGGGATCGGGCACGGATTCGGTGAACGGGGCGGTCCGGATCGCCCCGTTGTCGATGCGGGCGAACGGCGGATGAGCGGCCGACGGGCGGATTCGGTAGAGCCAGGAACGGCGGTTGTGCGCCCGCGGTTCGGTGAAGGCCGAGCCGCTCAGCTGCTCCGCGTAGAGCCCGAGGGGGGCGCGCTGAGGTGAGTTGCGGCCGATCGGCAGCGCTCCCGGCACCGCCTGTGAGCTGTGCTGATTACCGAAACCGGCGGAATGTTCCAGCCCTTCCGCCGTCTTCCTCGCCTGCTCGATGCCGCTCATGTGCGCTCCCGGTGCCGAAGGAATCCTATGGACAACCGTAGGAATCGGAACGGGGCGCGTCAACGGTATTCAGGGCGCACAGGGGGGTTCCAAAAGTTGAACAATGCTCTACTCTCCCGCACATGTCGTGGACACGAAGACTCCTGGTGGTCCTGGCGGCGCTCGTCGCCGCCCTCCTCGCGGCTCCGGCCGCCCAGGCGCACGAGGAACGACCGGTCACCCTGCCCGACGGAACCGGCAGCGTTCCCGTGTATCGCACCGGCGAACCGGATCTGCTGGTCTGCAAGAGCGACCGGGCGGACTTCGAACGCCGCATATCCGGCTTTCCGCAGGAGCTGCGGTCCCGGAATCTGAAGCTGTTCGACCGCTGCCAGAAGTCCGGCTACCGCCATCTGCAGCAGGCCGTCGACGCGGTCGGCAGGCCCGGCATGAACATCGCGATCCTGCCCGGCCTGTACGAGGAGGAGCCCTCGCTGCCCAAGCCGACGGGGGAGTGCGCCCGGCTGAAGGCGCCCAACTCCCAACTCGGCTACCAGATCCTGTCCTACGCGCAGCAGGCACGGTGCCCGCACAACCAGAACCTGGTGGCGATCCTCGGGAAGAAGAACCTCCAGATCGAGGGGACGGGCGCCGAGCGCACGGATGTCGTCATCGACGCCAAGTACCAGAAGCTCAACGCGATCCGTGCGGACGGCTCCGACGGCGTCTACTTCAGGAACTTCACCGCCCAGCGCACCACGTTCAACTCCCTGTACGTCCTCGCCCAGGACGGCTTCGTCATCGACTCCGTCCTCACCCGGTGGAACGACGAATACGGTTTTCTGACCTTCGCGAGCGACCACGGGCTGTACAAGAACTGCGAGTCGTACGGCAACGGGGACTCGGGCATCTACCCCGGCAGCGCGTCGAACATCAACGACGGGTACGGCTACGAGGTGCCGCGCTACTCGATCGAGATCACCGGCTGCCGCAGCCACCACAACATGGTCGGCTACTCCGGCACCGCGGGCGACTCCGTCCACGTCCACGACAACGAGTTCGACCACAACATGGGCGGCGCCTCGATGGACAGCGCCTTCCCCGGCCACCCCGGACTGCCCCAGAACCACGCCCGCTTCGAACGCAACCTGATCCACGACAACAACGCCGACTACTACCCTTACGTCGCTGACGGCACCTGCGCCAAGCCGCCCGTGGACCGGGGGTACGAGGACGGGGTCGTCTGCCCGCAGATCTCCATGCCGCCGGGCACCGGCATCATCACCGCGGGCGGCAACTGGAATCTGTACGAGAACAACTGGATCTACGGTCAGAAACGCGCCGCCTTCTTCCTGAGCGCGGTCCCGGCCTTCATCCGCGGCGAGAACGCGCTGTCCGAGCAGACGGACACCTCCCACCACAACCGGTACGCGGGCAACCACCTCGGTACGGACAGGGCGGGCAACTCCCGGCCCAACCGCACGGACGTGTGGTGGGACGGCCAGGGCGACGGCAACTGCTGGCAGTCCGACACCGGTCCGTCCTCCCCGCGCGCCCTGCCCGTCTGCGGATCCGAGCGTGGCGCCGTGTCCGGGCGCACCGACCGGCTCGTCGGCGAGCCGGTCAAACTCGCCCAACTGCTGGTCTGCGCCGACTACAACGTGCAGGCCCGGCGGCTGCCGGCCGGCTGCGACTGGTACGGAGCACGGGGCATCGAGCGCATCGAGGTGCAGCTGGCGCTGGCGGTCGCGGTGGTGCTCGCGCTGGTCGGCGGGGTGCTGTGGTGGCGCAGACTGCGCGACAGCCGGCTCGCGACCGTGGTCACGGTGCTCGGTGCGATCGGCCTCGGACTGGATGTGGCCGGGTCGACCATGGGGCTGGCCTCCACCCATGTGCCCGCGCTGGCCCTGCTGCTGACCGGCGTGTGGTGGACGGGGATCGGGCTGGCACTGCGGGGCGAACGGCCCTGGCTGGGCTGGACCACGGTGGTCCTGGGGGCGCTCACCCTGCTCGACGCCGTCGACAAGGCAGTGTTCATGATCCCGTGGATTCCCCTCAGCCCGGCCTGGGTGCGTGGACTGCTCGGTGTGATCTGGGTGGTGTGGGCCGTGGTGGCCTCCGCCCGGCACGGCGAACGGGGCGACGAACGCCACGGCGAACGGGGCGCGCCGGACGGCGGCCCGGGTGCGTCGGACGGAAGGGGCCCTTCGGCGCAGGACGCGGTGCCGGACCCGGGCGCGCTGCCGACCCGGGGCTCGGGCCGTGCCCCGGCCCCGGCGCAACCCGCCTCCCCGACGTCCGCTCCTGAAGGAGACGCATCATGAACCGCCCTCGTGGGCACGGGCGTTCCGACCGGTTCACCCGGACCGCTTTTCGTGCCGTCACCGTGCTCACCGCAGGCGTTCTCGCGTTCGGTGCGAGCGCCTGTGGCGGGCGGGCCACCACCCACCACAAACCCGGCACCAGCCACGAGCAGGCCGGCGGCAGCGTCGGCCGGCTCCTGGCGGCCGACGACGGTTCCGGCCACCGGCTGCGCCAGGTCGACGCCAAGAGTGCCCCCGCGGTGACGATCGCCGTGCGGCCGGACTCCGAGGACGGGTGGAACGTCCATCTCTCCGTACGCAACTTCCGGTTCACCCCGGACAGCGTGGGCGGTGCCGCCCTTCTCGGGCGCGGCCACGCCCGGCTGTTCCTCGACGGCCGCCCCCTCGCCCGGGTCTACGGCCCCTGGTACCACCTTCCCGCCTCCCTCGTCCGCAGCGCCGGTGGCGGTACCGGCCTCACCGCCCGGCTCTACGCCGACGACCACACCGCCTGGGCCGTCGGCTCCGCCCCCGTCCAGGCCGCCGCTTCCCTCGCCGCCACCGCACAGCCCTCCGCCCCCGTCGATCCCCGTCCCGAAACGTCCCCACCCGCATCGCCCCGGCCCGACACGACCCTGGAGATCGTCGTCTCCCACGGCAGGGTCAGCCCGGCCCCCGGCCGCACCGAGATCGAGAAGGGCCGGACCGTCGAACTCCGGGTCCGCAGCGACCGCGCCGACACCCTCCATGTCCACGGCTACGACGAGGAGGCCCGGCTGCCCGCGGGAAAGACCGTCACCCTCACCTTCACCGCCGACCGCACCGGGCTCTTCGAGGTCGAGACACACGAGTCCGACCTGCTCCTGACCCAACTCGTCGTACGGTGAGCGTCCTCGCTCATGGCATCGGTGCCCAGCACGACCTTCCGCTGTCCCCCTTCTACGCCTTCGCCGGAGCCTTCGCCGCGCTCTTCGTCTCCTTCCTCGCGCTCGGCCTGCTCTGGTCCGCCTCCCGATTCCGCGGCGACCGGGCGGGCCGCCCGGTCCCGGCCGCCGTCCAGCGTCTCGCCGACGCCCGGCCCACCCGTACCGCCGTGCGCGTACTCGGGCTGGCCGCCGCCTCGTTCGTCACGCTCCACCTCCTCCTCGGACCGGACGACCCGGACCGCAACCCGGCCCCCGGTGCCGTCTACGTACTCCTCTGGGTCGGGCTCGTCCCCGCCTCACTCCTGCTCGGCCCCGTCTGGCGACTGCTCAACCCGCTCCGTACCGTCCACCTCCTCGGCTGCCGCGCGCTCGGCCGTGACCCCGCCGCCGGCCGCCCCCTTCCCGAACGCCTCGGTCTCTGGCCCGCCGCGACCGGGCTCCTCGCCTTCACCTGGCTCGAACTCGTCGCCCCCGACCCCGCGTCGACCACCACCCTCCTGCTCTTCCTCTCCCCCTACGTCGCCGTCCACCTCGCCGGCGCCGCCCGGCACGGCGCCGGCTGGTTCGACCGGGCGGACGCGTTCGAGGTCTACTCGGGACTGCTCGCCCGGCTCTCCCCGCTCGGCCGTCGCACCACCGACCGTCGCCTCGTGCTCCGCTCCCCGTTCAACGGACTCGACGGCACCCCGCAGATTCCCGGACTCGTCGCCACCGTCTGCGTCATGCTCGGCTCCACCGCCTACGACGGTTTCTCCGACGCCCCCTCCTGGATCACCACCGTCCAGACCTCGCCCCTGGGCCGCACCACCGCCGCCACGCTCGGGCTCCTGGGCGCCGTCGCCCTCGTGGCCACCCTCTACGCCCTCTGCACCGGCGCCACCCGGCTGATCTCCGGCCGACTCGGCCACCCCCTCACCTCCTTCGCGCACTCGCTCGTCCCGATCGCCCTCGGCTATCTCGTCGCGCACTACTTCACGCTCTTCGTCACCGAAGGACCACGTACAGTCATGGTGGCATTCGGCACTGACAATCCGCTCCCGCCCGAGCCGCCGCTCGGGCCCGGCGGCGTCGCCACGCTCCAGGTCGCCGCGATCGTCCTGGGGCACGTACTCGGGGTCATCGCCGCCCACGACCGGTCCGTGCGCCTCTTCCCGCCCGGCCGGGCCGTCGCGGGGCAACTCCCGCTGCTGGTCCTGATGATCACCTACACCATCGGCGGACTCTCCCTGCTCATCGCATGACGGCCGCGCCCCGCACCGACCCGTCACCCGCAGAGGAGACCCACGGCATGATGGAGCCCGTGCCCCAAGCGAACACGAACCTCCGCCGCGCCCCCGTGCAGCAGCGCAGTGCCGAACGCCTCGCGCGGATACTCGACGCCTGCGCCGAACTCCTCGACGAGACCGGCTACGAGCAGTTGTCCACCCGGGCCGTCGCCGTTCGCGCCGAGGTCCCCATCGGCTCCGTCTACCGGTTCTTCTCCAACAAGCGCGCGCTGACCGACGCGCTCGCCCGGCGCAACCTGGACAGCTACGCCGAACGCATCACCGCCCGCCTCGCCGCCATCGAGGCCGCCGACTGGCGCAGCGCCATCGACGCCGTCCTGGACGAGTACCTGGCGATGAAGCGCTCCGTGGCCGGTTTCGCGCTCGTCGACTTCGGTGCACCCGCCCCCGACGACGACCCGGCCAGTGAAGCCAACCGCCGGGTGGCCGGCCGGCTCACCGAACTGCTCTCCGGGCACCTCGGCCGGGCCCCCGACGACGACCTGCTCCGGACGGTCCTCGTCTGCGTCGAGGCCGCCGATGCCCTCCTCCAACTCGCCTTCCGCACCGACCCGGCGGGCGACCGGGCCATCGTCGCCGAGACCCGCGTCCTGATCCGGGCCTACCTGGCCCAGGTCCTGGACTGACCGGGAGGGCTCGCGGACGGTGCTCCGGCCACCGTCGCGTCGGACGGCGGCGCAGTGACCGTACCGGTCGAGATCAACGACGGCGTACGGACCGGAGTGGTGAGCCTCCCGCACGGGTGGGGGCACGACCGCCCCGGCACCCGGCTGTCCCTTGCCGCAGCCCACCCCGGCGTCAACGTCAACCAGCTCCTCGACGGCAGCAGGATCGACCCGCTCTCCGGCACCGCCGTGCTCAACGGCATCCCGGTGACGGTGACGCCCGCCGAGGCCGCGGGAGCGCCGCCGGGGATGTGATCTCCGGGCGGGACGGCGCCATGGCGCATACGGGCGCACTCGCCGTGATCGTCTCGGCGGCCGTCGCCGCCGGGCGTGCCCGAAACGCCGAAGCGGCCCCGGCCGGGCCGGTGCCCCGGCGTCGACCGCGCTCGGAGAACCGGAACCACACCTGACAAAGCCGGCTCACCCACCCGAGGGCCGCGCGGTACATCGGCGGGCCCGTCGCCCTCGACGAGCCCGGCCCGGAGAACGACCTGAGCGCCACCCGAGGCCCGGACCGCCCCGCGAACACGGCAGCCGACCTCGTCGTCCGTACCGGCCCCGACACGCGGCTGCGCACCGGCGGACAGGTACCGCTCCTGGTCGATCTGGCCCATCTGTACGTCTTCGACCACCACGGCCGCCGGATCTGCCCCCTGCCCAAGGAGGTTCCGGGTCTCGACGTCCAGGGTCTTCGGATCGTGCCGGATCGTGCCGGATCGTGCTGGATCGGGCCGGATCGGCGAGCGGGGCCCGGTGCCGCGTTCTTTGGCCGGTGCCCCGGATTCGGGAAGCGGATCTCGGGAGCCGATCGGACCCGGGCGTTGACCTCAAGTCCACTGGAGGTCGTACGTTCCTCCCATGAGCATGGAAGCCACCGCGTGGACGCAGCTCCACAACGTCATGAACGCGCAAGCGGACCGACGCCCCTTCGACCGAGCCACCCTGCGGCGCATCGCCGCGTTTGCCCGACCGCACCGGCGCCGGGTCGCCCTCTTCCTGGTCCTGAGCGTGGCGACGGCGCTGCTCGCGGTCGCCACCCCGATCCTGGCCGGCCGCGTCGTGAACGCGATCGTGGCCGGAAAGGAAGGGGGCACCGTCACTCGGCTGTCCCTGCTCATCGCCGTGATCGCCGTGGCGGAGGCGGCGCTCGGCCTGGTCGGCCGGTGGCTCTCGGCCAACCTCGGCGAAGGGCTGATCCTGGATCTGCGCACCGCCGTCTTCGACCATGTGCAGCGCATGCCGATCGCGTTCTTCACCCGCACCCGCACCGGCGCGCTCGTCAGCCGCCTCAACAACGACGTCATCGGAGCCCAACGCGCCTTCAGCAACACCCTGTCCGGCGTCGTCAGCAATGTCGTGACGCTGCTTCTCACCCTCGGTGTCATGCTCTCCATCTCCTGGCAGATCACCGTGCTCGCGCTGGTGCTGCTGCCGGTGTTCGTACTGCCCGCGCGCCGCATGGGTGCCCGGATGGCGCGGCTCCAGCGCGAGGCGGCGGCGCACAACGCCGCGATGGGAACCCGGATGACCGAGCGCTTCTCCGCACCCGGCGCCACACTGATCAAGCTCTTCGGCCGGCCCGCCGACGAATCCGCCGAGTTCGCCGCCAGAGCGGGCCGGGTGCGCGACATCGGGGTGCGCACGGCCATGGCCCAGTCCGCGTTCATCACCGCCCTCACTCTGGTGTCCGCGCTGGCGCTCGCCCTCGTCTACGGGCTCGGCGGGTTCTACGCGCTGCGCGGGCAACTGGACGCGGGGGCGGTCGTCGCCCTCGCCCTGCTGCTGACCCGGCTGTACGCGCCGCTCACCTCCCTCGCCGGGGCACGCGTCGAGGTGATGAGCGCCCTCGTCAGCTTCGAGCGGGTCTTCGAGGTCCTCGACCTCAAGCCGCTCATCGACCAGAAGCCGGACGCGCGGACGGTCCCTCAGGGCCCGGTGGCCGTGGAGTTCGACCAGGTCCGGTTCGGCTACCCGTCCGCGGACAAGGTCTCCCTCGCCTCGCTCGAAGACGTCGCGACCCTCGACACCCGCGGCGGCGGCGAAGTGCTGCGCGGGGTCTCCTTCCGCGCCGAGCCGGGCCAGACGGTGGCGCTCGTCGGCTCGTCCGGCGCGGGCAAGTCGACGATCGCGCAACTGCTGCCGCGCCTGTACGACACGGACGAGGGTTCCGTGCGCATCGGCGGTATCGACGTGCGTGATCTGTCCGCCGACACCCTGCGCGACACCCTCGGCATGGTCACGCAGGACGGCCATCTCTTCCACGAGTCGGTCCGCGCCAACCTCCTGCTCGCCCGGCCCGAAGCCACCGAGGAGGACCTCTGGGACGCGCTGCGCCGCTCGCGCCTGGACGGTCTGGTCGCCTCGCTGCCCGACGGGCTCGACACCGTCGTCGGTGAACGCGGCTACCGGCTCTCCGGCGGCGAACGCCAGCGGCTGACGATCGCCCGGCTGCTCCTGGCCCGCCAGCGCGTCGTCATCCTCGACGAGGCCACCGCCCACCTGGACAACACCTCCGAGGCCGCGGTGCAGGAGGCGCTGACCGAAGCGCTGGCCGGACGTACCGCGATCGTGATCGCCCACCGGCTCTCCACCGTACGGGCGGCCGACCTGATCCTGGTCGTCGAGAACGGCCAGATCACGGAGCGGGGAACCCACGAAGAACTCCTCGCGGCGGGTGGACGCTACGAGGAGCTGTACCGCACCCAGTTCGAGAGCCCCGGCGCGGAGCCCGCGGAGCTCGGCTGACCGCGGCCGCCGTCGCCCACCGCGCCCGCGGCGGTGTCGAGAAGGCCGGTGCCGGGACCCGCGCCCGGCGCCGGCCGCGCGAAGGCGGACCGATCCCCGTCCCGGACGCCGGGAGGAGCTCGTCACCGCGGTACTGGCGAGCCGCGCGACGCACACCGGGTGCGCATCGCCGGGCCTCACATGGCGGGCGTCCCTGGCGCCCGAAAACTAACGGCGCTAGTTTGGGCGCGGGTGACACCGTCCGCAATCCGTGTCCGGGAGGAACAGCCATGAAGGCCCACGACGGCATGTACATCGACGGGACCTGGCGGCCCGCCGCGGGACGGGACACGATCGCGGTCGTGAATCCGGCGGACGAACAGGTCATCGCCCATGTCCCGGCGGGAACGGCCGAGGACGTCGACGCCGCGGTACGGGCCGCCCGCGCCGCTCTCCCCGCCTGGGCCGCCACCGCACCCGCCGAGCGCGCCGCGCGGATCGGGGCCCTGCGCGACGTGCTGGCCGCCCGCCAGGACGAGATCGCGGAGACGGTCACCGCCGAACTGGGCTCCCCGCTCCAACTGTCGCGCACGGTGCACGTGGGTCTGCCGGTCCTGGTCGCCGGTTCGTAAGCGGAGCTGGCCGCCTCGTACGCCTTCGAGGAGAAGCACGGCAACTCCACCGTCCTGCTGGAGCCCGTCGGTGTCGTCGGGGCCATCACCCCGTGGAACTACCCGCTGCACCAGATCGTCGCCAAGGTCGCACCCGCACTCGCCGCGGGATGCACGATCGTCCTCAAGCCGGCCGAGGACACCCCGCTCACCGCCCAGCTCTTCGCGGAGGCCACCGAGGAGGCCGGTCTGCCCGCAGGTGTCTTCAACCTCGTCACCGGCCTCGGCCCGGTAGCCGGACAGGCCCTCGCAGCGCACGAGGACGTCGACCTGGTCTCCTTCACCGGCTCCACCACCGTCGGGAAGCAGATCGGCGCCACCGCGGGCGGCGCGGTCAAGCGCGTCGCCCTGGAGCTCGGCGGCAAGTCGGCCAACGTCATCCTGCCCTCCGCCGATCTGGCCAGGGCGGTCCATGTGGGCGTCGCCAACGTGATGTCCAACTCCGGCCAGACGTGCAGCGCCTGGACCCGGATGCTGGTCGACAGCGAGCGCTACGAGGAGGCCGTCGCGCTCGCCGCCACCGCCGTCGCCAAGTACGTGCCGGGGGAGCGGATCGGCCCCGTCGTCAATGCCAAGCAGCAGGCCCGGGTGCGCGGTTACATCGCGAAGGGCATCGAGGAGGGCGCCCGCCTGGTCGCAGGCGGACCCGAAGCCCCCTGCGAACAGGGCTACTTCGTCAGGCCCACCGTGTTCGCCGACGTCACCCCGGAGATGACCATCGCCCAGGAGGAGATCTTCGGCCCGGTCGTCTCGATCCTGAAGTACGAGGACGAGGACGACGCACTCCGGATCGCCAACGGCACGGTGTACGGCCTCGCGGGCGCCGTCTGGGCCGCCGACGACGCGACGGCCGTCGCGTTCGCCCGCCGGATGGACACCGGGCAGGTCGACATCAACGGCGGCCGGTTCAATCCGCTGGCCCCCTTCGGCGGGTACAAGCAGTCCGGCGTGGGCCGCGAACTCGGTTCGCACGGGCTCGCGGAGTACCTGCAGACCAAGTCCTTCCAGTTCTGACCTTCCCGACCCTGCTCGCTCGCTGCCGACCGTCAAGGAGCCCGTTCGTGGTCCGCGCCGCCGTACTGCCCGCCGTCGGAGCTCCCCTGGAGATCACCGACATCGAACTCCCGGAGCCCGGCCCCGGCCAGGTGCGTGTCCGTCTCGCCGCCGTGGGGGTCTGCCACTCCGACCTCTCGCTGTCCGACGGCACCATGCGGGTGCCCGTACCCGCCGTCCTCGGGCATGAGGGCGCGGGCACCGTCGTCTCGGTCGGTGCGGACGTCACCCATGTCGCACCCGGCGACGGGATCGTGCTCAACTGGGCGCCCTCCTACGGAAGGTGTCACCACTGTGGGATCGGTGAGGTCTGGCTCTGCGCCGACGCCCTGTCCGGTGCGGCGGGCATCCATGCCCGTACCGCCGACGGCACCGCGCTCCATCCCGGCCTGAACGTGGCCGCGTTCGCCGAGGAGACCGTCGTCGCCGCGAAGCGGCGAGGACCAACTGGTGTCCTTCAACGCCCTGGAGATCTTCCACTGGGGCCGGTCGCTGACAGGTTCTGTGTACGGGAACAGCGATCCGGCCCGTGACCTGCCGGTCCTCGCCGAACACATCCGGGCGGGCAGATTCGACCTGTCCATGATGGTCACCGAGCGGATCGCGCTGGACGGCATGCCCACGGCCTTCGACCACATGATCGAGGGCAGGGGCGGTCGCGCGCTCGTGGTGTTCTGAGCCCGGTTCCGTGTTCCGAGTCGTGGGGCGGACGGACGCCCGCCCTCGGCCGGAGTCCGCTGCGTCTGCGGGCTGCGGATCCTCGCACGAGGTTCCGAAATCACGGTGGGCGTCGTGGCCTCGGGTGACTTCGACGGCTGCGAGCGCACTGTCACCGCATGTTCTGCACGTGCGGGTGGTCGCCTGCAGGGCGCGTTCGGACGTTTCGTACGCCTTCCGGCCGAGCTTGTTGTCGTACGAGTAGTCCTCGCGCCAGGCGTCCCCGGCCCGGCCCCGGGTGTCACGAGGACCGGACCGTCGTCACCGCTGTCGGCCACGGTGAAGCCGTGCAGCCCCGCGCCGCCGTGGCGGGCCGCCTCGGCGAGGGCGTCCCGCACGGCTTCGCGGCCGTCGGCGGGCCGGTTCTTCGTCCTCCTACGGCCGGCCGGTTCCTTGGCGCTCCGCGTCATGTCGGCGTCCCTCCACCGGCCGCGCCGGAATCTTCCGCGTCAGGTCGGTCCGCGTACGCAGCCGGGAGACAGCCACCCCGGCCAGGCAGAGCAGACCCCCGCCGACGGTCAGCGGCGCCGGTACCTCGTCCAGCAGCAGCCAGGACATCAGCACCACCAGGGCGGGCACCGCGTAGGTGGTGGCGCCCATCCGTCCCGCGGTGGTCCTGGCGAGTGCGTAGGCCCAGGTGGTGAACGCCAGCGCGGTCGGGAAGAGGCCCAGGTAGACCATGTTGAGGGTGGCGGACAGGGGTGCTTCGGCCACGTCGGAGACCAGCGCGCCGGCGAACGGCAGGCAGCCGACGGCTCCGACCAGGCAGCCGAATGTGGTGATCTGCAGCGCGGAGCCGTATTGCAGCGCGGGCTTCTGGCCGACCACTCCCAGGGCGCACGCCACCGCGGCCAGCAGGCAGAGCACCACGCCGAGCACCGACGCCCTCCCGTGCCCGGACATCGAGAGCCCGACCACCGCGGCGCCCGCGAACGACACGGCCATCCCCGTCAGCAGCCTGCCGGACAGCGCCTCCCCGAGCATCCTGGCACCGAGCAGCGCGATCAGGAGCGGACCGATGTTCACCACCATCGCGGCCGTGCCCGCGTCGACCTGCTGCTCACCCCAGTTGAGGAGCACCATGTAGAGGCCGAACCAGAGCAGTCCGGACTTCAGGATCCCGGGCCAGGCGGCCCGCGGCGGTATTCCCTCGCGTCGTAGCAGCAGGAGCGCGCCGAGCGCCAGGGAGCCCGTGAGCAGCCGGCCGAGCGCGAGCGCGCCGGGCGAGTACGCCTCGCCGGCGCTGCGGATGGAGACGAAGGCGGAGGCCCAGAGCAGCACGGTGGTGCAGGCCGCGGCGGGGGCCCGCCAGTCACGGGGTGTCGAGGGTGTCGTCGTCGGGTCGGGTGTCGTCGTCATGGAGCCGACCGTAGGGCAGCGACCATTCGGCCCCTACCGAATTGTTGCCGCCTGGATGCCGAGGTGTTCGTACAGCGCCCGTTCCCCGGCCGGTGTCGCCTTCACCGCGCGCCCGGACCCGATCCGGACGCACCAGCCGGAGTCCAGCACGTGCCGGCACAGCGCGGCGCCCGCGACGCCCGCCAGGTGCGGCCTGCGCTCCGTCCAGTCCAGACAGCTCCGTACGAGCGGACGCCGCGTTCTCGGTTCCAGTGCGATGCCCCGTGCGTCGAACCAGCCGAGGCCGTCGTCGGTGAGCGCGAAGCCGTTGTCCTGCTCCAGCAGCCCTCGTTCGGTCATGGCATCGGCGATCGCGATGCCGATGCGGCCCGCGAGATGGTCGTAACAGGTGCGTCCGCGGGCCAGCGCGCTGCCCGCGCCGCTCGCGCTCAGGGAGCGCGGCCGCTCGGCCGTGGAGCCGGGGACCGCCTGGGCCGCCAGATCCTCGACGAGATGCGCGGTCCGCTCGTCGGCGAGCCGCAGATAGCGGTGGCGGCCCTGGCGCTCCTCGGCCAGCAGCCCGCCCGCGACGAGCTTGCCGAGATGTTCACTGGCGGTGGACGGTGCCACCGAGGCGTGCCTGGCCAGCTCGCCCGCGGTCCAGGCGCGGCCGTCGAGCAGGGCCAGGCAGAAGGTGGCGCGGGTCTCGTCGGCGAGAAGCGCGGCCAGGGCGGCGAGCCGGGGCGCGGCCGGGTCGGGATGTGCCATGCGTGCCATGTTTACCAGGATGCGTCAGGAACGCTTCGGTGCCGGCCGAACGGTCCCGGCGATCGCGAGCTGCTCGTACTGGAGGGAGAGCCCGTCGATCAGGGCCCGCAGCCCGGTCTCGAACGCCCCCTCGTCGACCTTCTGGCGGCGTTCGGCCAGCAGGTGGGCCTGACCGAGGTGCGGATAGTCGGCCGGGTCGTACGCCGTCTCGTCGTCGACGAAGCCGCGGGCGAACGAACCGAGGGCCGAGCCGGTGATGAAGTAACGCATGAGGGCTCCGATGTGCGTCGCCTGGGCGGGCGGCCAGCCCGCCCGCACCATGGCGCCGAAGACCGCGTCGGCGACCCGCAGCCCGGCCGGGCGCCGGCCGGGCCCCTGGGCGAGCACCGGGACGATGTGCGGGTGCTCGGCGAGCGCCGCACGATACGAGACGGCCCAGTCGTGCAGGGCGGCGCGCCAGTCGCGGGTGTCCGACGCGTCGAACATCGACAGATCGACCTGGGCGGAAACGGCGTCCGCGACCGCGTCCAGGATCTTGTCCTTGTTGCGGAAGTGGTTGTAGAGCGAGGGTCCGCTGACCCCGAGTTCGGCGGCGAGCCGACGGGTGGAGACGGCGTCGAGCCCCTCGGAGTCCACGAGTGCGCTCGCCGTCTCGACGATCCGGTCTCTGCTGAGCAGGGGCTTGCGCGGTCGGGCCATGCGGCACATAGTAGGCCTGCGTCGCTGACGGGGGTCTCCGCCTTCTGAGCCCCTCGGCTCCCGGCCGTTTCGTCGAACGGGAGTCTGAGTACCGGACTGAGTACGGGGACGGATGTGGCGCACACCACGTCGGCCGATGCTGGGCGCCATGAGTGAGACAACATCGGTCAAGCAGCAGAGCACCGCGGCCTTCTACGGTCAGGCCGTCGCGTCCTTCGGGGTGGCGATGGCCGCGGTGGCCCTCGGTATCTACTTCCTGGACGCCGACGCCTGGGTCCGCGGATTCCTCGCGATCGGCGTCCTCTACCTCGTCACCTCCTGCTTCACCCTGGCCAAGGTCATCCGTGACCGTCAGGAGGCGGGGCGGATCGTCAGCCGGGTCGACCAGGCCCGGCTGGAGAAGATCCTCGCCGAGCACGATCCCTTCCAGAAGCTCTGACGATCCCGCCGGGCAGGCTCTAAGCGCTTGCTCAGGTTCGGGGTATGGTGTTCGTCCTGCTGATGAGAGGGGCGAGTGACGATGAGCACGGCGGAGGAGACCGACGGCGGCAGCGCGCCGTGGGCCGAGGTGACACCCGAGGCGGCCAGGCGGCTCCTCGTCGCCGCCGTCGACGCCTTCGCCGAGCGCGGCTACCACGCCACCACCACCCGTGACATCGCCGGCCGGGCGGGGATGAGTCCCGCCGCGCTCTACATCCACTACAAGACGAAGGAAGAGCTGCTCCACCGGATCAGCAGGATCGGTCACGACCGTGCACTGTTCGTCCTGGAGGCCGCCGCCGACGGCGACGGCACGGCCGCCGAGCGGCTGGCCGAGGCCGTGCGGTCCTTCGTCCGCTGGCACGCCGAGCGGCACACCACGGCCCGCGTGGTCCAGTACGAGCTCGACGCCCTCGGCGAGGAGCACCGCGCCGAGATCGTCGAGCTGCGCCGCAGGAGCGACGCCGTGGTGCGCCGGATCATCAGCGAGGGCGTGCGGGCCGGGGAGTTCGACGTCCCCGACATCCCGGGCACCACGCTCGCGGTGCTCTCGCTCTGCATCGATGTGGCGCGCTGGTTCAACGCGCAGGGCAGCCGGACGCCGGACGAGGTCGGTGAGCTGTACGCCGGCCTCGTGCTGCGCATGGTCGCCGCCGAGCGGTGACGCCGACCGGTCGCGTCGTCGGAAGCGGGAGCGCGGCTCAGAAGTAGTAGCGCGACACCGACTCGGCCACGCACACCGGCTTGTCGCCGCCCTCGCGCTCGACCGTGACGACGGCGGTGACCTGCACACCGCCCCCGGCCTCCTCGACGCTCCTCAGGACGGCCGTCGCGCGCAGCCGGGAGCCCACGGGCACGGGGGACGGGAAGCGGACCTTGTTCGTCCCGTAGTTGATGCCCATCTTCATGCCCTCGACCCGCATGATCTGCGGCACCAGGGCCGGCAGCAGCGAGAGCGTGAGGTAGCCGTGCGCGATCGTCGTGCCGAACGGCCCGGTCGCGGCCCGCTCCGGGTCCACGTGGATCCACTGGTGGTCGCCCGTGGCCTCGGCGAAGAGGTCGATCCTCTTCTGCTCGATCTCCAGCCACTCGCTGTGGCCCAGTTGCTCGCCCACTCCGTCGCGCAGCTCCTGTGCGGACGTGAAGATCCTCGGCTCTGCCATGTCCCTGCCCTTCCAGCTCTCGGCCATCCGGCGTCGCATGCCTGTCCAAGCGCTTGCTCAGCATGATTGCCGGGTGCGTTCCTGTCAACGACGGACCGGCCGGGGTGGGCACGTAGGGTGGGAGGGGTGCCCCAGATCCCACAGACACTCCATGAACTCACGGTCGGCCAGCTCTCCGCGCGAAGCGGGGCCGCCGTTTCGGCCCTGCACTTCTACGAGGCCAAGGGCCTGATCAGCAGCCGCCGCACCAGTGGCAATCAGCGCCGCTACACCAGGGACGCGCTGCGCAGGGTCGCGTTCGTCCGGGCGGCCCAGCGGGTCGGAATCCCGCTCGCCACCATCCGGGACGCCCTCGCCGAACTCCCGGAGGAGCGCACCCCGAACCGCGACGACTGGGCGCGGCTCTCGGCTGCGTGGCGCTCCGAACTGGACGAGCGTATCGAGCAGTTGGGCCGGCTTCGGGATCACCTCACCGACTGCATCGGCTGCGGCTGCCTGTCGCTGGAGAACTGTGTGCTCTCCAACCCGAACGACGTGTCGGGCCGGCGGATCAGCGGCTCGCGCCTGATGCCGGAGCGTCCGTCGGCCGACTCCCGGTAGCGGCGCGGGCCCGCCCCATCGGGCGCCGGACGCTCCCGCCGCCCGTCACGCCGCCGACGCCAGGTCCCGGTGTCGCGCGTTCCGGGCCTTCCGCAGCGCCCCCGGCGCGAGCACCGGCTGCGGCACCAGGATCCCGCACCCCGCACAGACCGGCCCCGACCACGGCTCGGACCGCAGGTCCGGCCGCCAGGTGATCTCGGCGCCCGCGCACACCGGGCAGACCGTCCCCGGCTCCGACTCCAGGGCGGCGATCAGCCGGCCGAGAACCTCGGCGAGGGGTGCCGAGGGGTGAACCGTCGGGTCCTCGCAGCGCGCGACCCCGTACCCGCCCCAGGTGCGCCGGTGCCAGTCGTCGAACGCACCGGGCCTGCGCAGTCCTTCGTGCTTCTCCCGCCTGCGGCGCTCGGCGAACCCCGCCTCGTATCCGAGCCAGACGGCCCGCGCCGCCTCCAGCTCGTCCAGCGCGCGCACCAGTCGCGCGGGATCGGGGGACCGGTCCTCGGGTTCGATCCCGTGCCGGACGCACAGGTGGTCCCAGGTCGCCCGATGCCCATAAGGGGCGAACCTCTCCAGGCACTTGCGCAGCGAATACCGTCGCAGCGCCAGGTCGCCCCGCGGATCGCGGACCTGTCTCGCAAGACTCCGGAATCCGGCCATTGCACCGTCACCTCCGTCGCTCGTACTTCGGCGTCAAGGAATGGACGTACGACTGCCCGTTCCGGATCCACCGATGTGCGACGACGTCCACCATCCGGGACGTCCCACCGTCACGAGGTCCGTGGCGGCGCATGTGACGATTCGGAAAAGGTGACGGTTGTTCACCTCAACGGCGGGTCATACCGTCGGTAACCTCCGGCGCATCGGCCTCTCGGAGGAGCACGCATGCCCCCACGCACCGTCAAGTTCAGAGCCGCCACCGTCGCGGCGCTACTCGCGCTCGGCACCACCCTGCTCGCGGCCTCGCCGCAGTCCGGCGCCGCGGCGACGGAACCCGCCCCCGTCACCGACTACTGCCAGGGGCAGTGCGACGACATCCTGCCGCCCGGCGAGAACGGCAACGCCACCCTGGTCGACATCCTCGGCAACAAGGCGTTCGGTACGCACCCCGCCCACAGCGACGATCAACTCGACCGCTACAACGGCCTGGTGGCCGGACACGCCGGTCTCACCGACCAGAAGCTGACCGATTTCTTCAACGACGCCTCGTTCGGCGTCCCCAAGGACCAGGTCGAGTCCGTCACCTCGCCGCGCGACGACGTCACCATCACCCGTGACAAGGCATCCGGTGTCCCGCACATCAAGGGAACCACCCGCTACGGCACCGAGTACGGCGCCGGATTCGCCGCCGGGCAGGACCGTCTCTGGCTGATGGACCTCTTCCGGCACATCGGACGCGGTGAACTCACCTCGTTCGCCGGCGGCGCGCTGGCCAACCAGGGCCTGGAGCAGCAGTTCTGGCCGCAGGCGCCGTACACCGAGGCGGATCTCGAAGCGCAGGTCGAGCACATCAGGACCCACGAGGGCGACCGCGGGGAACGGGCCATGGCAGACGCTCAGGCGTATGTCGACGGCATCAACGCGTACCGCGAGAAGTCCAAGAAGGGCCGGTACTTCCCCGGTGAGTACGTGCTCACCGGCAAGATAGACGCCATCACCAACATCGGGGAGATCCAGCCGTTCAAGCTGACGGACCTGATCTCCATCGCCTCCGTGGTCGGCGGTCAGTTCGGCGGAGGTGGCGGCGGCGAGGTGCAGGCGGCGCTCTCGCTGCTCTCCGCGCAGCAGAAATACGGCGTGGCCGAGGGCACCAAGGTCTGGGAGTCGTTCCGCCGGCGCGAGGACCCCGAGGCCGTACTGACGATCCATGACGGCACGTCGTTCCCGTACGCGGGCAAGCCCGCCACGGCGCGTGGCACCGCGCTGCCCGACGCCGGGTCCGTCACGGCCGAACCCCTGATCCACGACCGGACCGGCTCCGCGGGCACCGACAGGAAGGCCCCCGTCAAGGCCCCGGCCACGCTCAGGAAGGCCCAGGGCATCTACGACGACGGCGTCATCCCCGCGGGCTCGCTGCCGGGCTCCGGCTCCGGCGCCCAGAAGCGCGGCATGTCCAACGCCCTGCTGGTCTCCGGCAAGCACACCGCGAGCGGAAACCCGATCGCCGTGTTCGGGCCGCAGACCGGCTACTTCGCCCCGCAGCTGATGATGCTCCAGGAGATCCAGGGCCCGGGCATCAGCGCCCGCGGTGTCTCCTTCGCCGGTGTCGGCATGTACATCCAGATGGGCCGCGGCCAGGACTACGCCTGGAGCGCCACCTCGGCCGGTCAGGACATCACCGACGCCTACGCCATCGACCTGTGCGAGCCCGACGGCTCCGCACCCACCAAGGACTCCACGCACTACCTCTACCGCGGTACCTGCACCGCCATGGAGACCCTGGAGCGCACCAACTCCTGGAAACCGACCGTCGCCGACTCCACGGCGAAGGGCTCCTACCGTATGCAGGTCCGGCGCACGAACTACGGCATCGTCACCCACCGTGCCACCGTGGGCGGCAAGCCCGTCGCGTACACCTCGCTGCGCACCACCTACCGCCACGAAGCCGACTCGATCATCGGCTTCCAGATGCTCAACGACCCCGCGTACGTCAAGGACGCCGCCTCCTTCCAGCGGGCGGCGAGCGACATCGACTACGCGTTCAACTGGTTCTACGCCGACTCCCGCACCGCCGCGTACTACAACAGCGGCATGAACCCGGTGCGCGCGGCGGGCGTCGACCCGGCGCTGCCGGTGAAGGCCGAGCGGGCCTACGAGTGGAAGGGGTACGACCCGGCCGCCAACACCGCCGCGTACACCCCGTTCGCCGAGCACCCGCACTCCAGCGGCCAGGACTACTACGTCTCCTGGAACAACAAGCAGGCCAAGGGGTACGCCGCCGCGGGCTTCGGGCTCGGCGCGGTGCACCGGGCCGATCTGCTGGACGACCGGGTGGCGAAGCTGGTCGAGGAGGGCGGCGTGACCCGCGCCTCCCTCACCCGGGCGATGGCCCAGGCCGCAGTCACCGATCTGCGCGGCGAGCAGCTGCTGCCCGAACTGCTGAAGGTGATCCGCTCCCGGCCGGTCACCGACCCGGAACTGAACGCCGCAGTACAGCAGTTGGAGTCCTGGCGGGCGGCCGGCTCGCAGCGCAGGGAGAACAGTCCCGGATCGCACGCGTATACCTACGCCGACGCGGTACGGATCATGGACGCGTGGTGGCCGAAGCTGGTCGAGGCCGAATTCCGGCCGGGCCTCGGTGACGGCCTGTACGAGGCGCTGACCGCCAACCTCGCCACCGACGAGTCCCCTGCGGCCAGCCATGGACCGAGCGGGGCGCACAGCGGTTCGGCGTTCCAGTACGGCTGGTGGGGTTTCGTGGACAAGGACCTGCGCCGGGTCCTGGGGCAGCCGGTCAAGGGCCCGCTGGCCAGGACGTACTGCGGGAACGGTGACCTGGACAGCTGCCGCGACGCGCTGCTGACGTCCCTGAAGCGGGCCGCGGCGGAGCCTGCCGCAGAGGTGTACCCGGGGGACGACAACTGCAAGGCGGGCGAGCAGTGGTGCTCGGACTCGATCGTGCACCGGCCGCTGGGCGGGATCGCGCAGAAGTCCATCCACTGGCAGAACCGCCCGACCTACCAGCAGGTGGTGGAGTTCCCCGCCCACCGGTAGGTCATCCGTGGACCGTCCGGCCTTCTGGGACGGAACGCGTGCGCCGGGTGGGCCCGAACTCCCGGGCCCACCCGGCTTCACCGTGTCACCGGTACTGGAGATACCTCTTGCGGACCGACCGGAACGCGGCGAGGTCCTTCGCCCAGGCCCCGACCACCTCATCCGTGTCGGCCCCCGCGTCGATCATCGTGCGGACCCGGGTGTTGCCGGTGAGCTTGTCGATCCAGTTGTCCGAGCGCCACTCGAACCCGCTCCAGGTCCGCTTCGCCGTCACCAGCAGCGCGATCCCGGTGCGTACCGGGTCGAAGGCCGCACGGTCGTGGACATGCAACTGCACCCCGCCGACCGTCTTCCCCTGGAACTTGGAGAACGTCGGCGCGAAGTACGCCTCGCGGAACGCGACCCCCGGCAGGCCGAGCGCGTTCACGGCCGCCGCCCAGCGTTGGTCGATGCCCTCCGCGCCGAGCAGTTCGAACGGCCGGGTGGTGCCGCGCCCCTCGGAGAGGTTCGTCCCCTCGAACAGGCAGGTCCCCGAGTACACCAGCGCGGTGTCCGGCGTCGGCATGTTGGGGCTCGGCGGCACCCAGGGCAGCCCGGTCGTGTCGAAGAAGTCCGAGCGCTTCCACCCCGACATCTTCACGATGCGCAGGTCCACCGGCCGCTCGGCAAGGAACTCCGCGTTGAAGAGCAGCGCCAACTCGGTGACCGTCATGCCGTGCGCCTGCGAGATCTCCCGCCGGCCCACGAACGTGGCGAAGGCCGGGTCGAGCACCGGTCCGAGAGCCGCCCGCCCGGTCACCGGGTTCGGCCGGTCCAGGACGACGAACCGCTTGCCCGCGAGAGCCGCCGCCTCCATGCAGTCGTACAGCGTCCAGATGTACGTGTAGAAGCGGGCTCCGGCGTCCTGGATGTCGAAGACGATCGTGTCCACGCCGGACGCGGTGAAGACATCCGCGAGTGGCTGACCGCTCTTCAAGTACGTGTCGTACACCGGGAGTCCGGTCGCCGGATCGTCGTAGCGTCCCTCCGAACCGCCCGCCTGCGCGGTGCCGCGGAACCCGTGCTCGGGCCCGAAGACCGCGACCAGGTCCACCCGCTCGTCCGGGTGCATCACATCGACGATGTGGCGTACGTCGGAGGTGATCCCGGTCGGGTTGGTGACGACCCCGACCTTCTGCCCCTTCAACAGCGCGTAGCCGTCCGCGGCCAGCCGGTCGAAGCCGGTGCGGACCCGGCTGTGCCCCTTGCCGGGGGCGGGGGCGGCGCTCGCGCCCCCGGTCCCGGCGGCCGTCGCCGCGAGGGCGCCCACCGCACCGCCGGCGGCCAGCAAACCACGTCTGGACAGGCTCATTCGGCTACCTCCATGATCGCGACCTCTGTCATGGTCACGCACGCTAGCGCGCGTTCAGGCCATACGGAATGAGCCGGACGTGACGGGTGTGACAGGAGTGCCGCCCAAGCGGCGTCAACCTCTTCCATCGCGACATACCGACTGGTTAGTCTGCTGGTGCAGTCGGCTGAGAGAGGCGGGACCCGATGAGTACGGTGCACGGCGCGGGCGTAGTGGTCACAGGGGCCGGAGGCGGCATCGGGGCCGCCCTGGCCCGCCGGTTCGCCGCGGAAGGCGCGCGGGTCGTGGTCAACGACCTCGACGAGGCCGGGATCGGTCCGCTGGCCGAGGAGATCGGCGCCACGGCCGTCGGCGGTGACGCCTCACGGATCGTGGACGCCGCCCGGGACGCGCTGGACGGCACCGTCGACATCTACTGCGCCAACGCGGGCCTCGCCTCGCCCGGCGACGCCTTCGCCGACGAGGAGGTCTGGGCCGCCGCCTGGGACGTCAATGTGATGGCCCACGTCCGTGCGGCCAGGGCGCTGCTGCCCGACTGGCTGGAGCGCGGCAGCGGCCGCTTCGTCTCGACCGCCTCGGCCGCCGGACTGCTGACGATGATCGGCGCCGCACCGTACAGCGTCACCAAGCACGGTGCCGTCGCCTTCGCCGAATGGCTCTCGCTCACCTACCGCCACCGCGGCGTCAAGGTCCACGCGATCTGTCCGCAGGGCGTGCGCACGGACATGCTCACCGCCGCCGGATCGGCCGGCGAGCTCGTCCTCGTCCCCGGCGCCATCGAGCCCGAGGCGGTCGCCGACGCGCTCTTCGACGCCATGGCCGAGGACCGCTTCCTCGTCCTGCCGCACCCCGAGGTCGCCGGGTACTACCGGGCCCGCACCAAGGACACCGACCACTGGCTCGGCAACATGAACCACCTCCAGCGGAAGTGGGAGGACACCGGCGCATGACCGAGTCCATCCGTTGATCTTGCGTGGGTATCCCCGGCTTCGGCCGGGGAGGGAAACGCATCCTCGGCCCGTAGTCGCGCAGCGCCGGAGTTCGCTTCGCCTCCGGGGTGATGGTCAGATAGGTCGCTTCTGGCCTTCGATGTACTGCCGGATCACGGTCAGCGGCGCACCGCCGCAGGACCCGGCAAAGTAGGAGCGGGACCAGAAGACGGACCCCATGCCGATCCGGTTGATCCGGCCGGTGTACTCGGCCCGCAGGTATCGGGAGCTGACGCCCTTGAGGCTGTTGATCAGCTTGGACAGGGCGATCTTCGGCGGGTAGTGCACCAGCAGGTGTACGTGATCGGCTTCGCCGTTGAACTCCCGTAGTTCCACCTCGAACTTGCCACACACCTCCCGCATGATCTCTTCGCACCGCTTCAGCATGGCGTCATCGAAGACGCCACGCCGGTACTTCGTGACGAACACCAAGTGAGCGTGAAGGTTGTAGACGACGTGACGACCAGTGCGAATATCGGGTTTTGGTTCCCAGCGGGGTGACATACGCCAAGCGTAGTATGCTCTTGCGAGCTGACCGGGAAAGGGGGGTGGGTCGGATGATCCGTGCGTACAAGTTCCTCATGCGGCCCACCGCGGGCCAGCGAGGCGCACTTGCCGAGATGCTGCGCGATCACTGCTCGCTCTGCAACGGAGCGTTGCAGGAGCGTCGCGACGCCTACCGGCATGCCTCGAAGACAACGATCCGGTACGGGCAGCAGTCCGCTCAACTCAAGGACATCCGCGCTTTCGACCCCGAGCGTCAGGGACGCTGGTCGTTCTCCAGCCAGCAGGCCACCTTGCGGCGCCTGGACAAGGCGTTCGCCGCGTTCTTCCGCCGGGTGAAGGCCGGTGAGAAGACGGGCTATCCGCGTTTCCGGTCGGGCAACCGGTTCGACACCGTGGATTTCCCGAAGGACGGCGACGGCTGCCGCTGGGACTCCACCCCGCACGACCCCGTCACCCGTGTCCGCCTCCAAGGCGTCTGCAAGGAACGGCTCGCCGCGTACACGTATCCGCGCGAGGTCGAGATCCTGGCCGAACTCCCGAAGACGGCGAGTGGGAAGATCCTCAGGCGGGAACTGCGTTCCCCCCGATAGACCCTCTCGGGCATGACGGACCGCTTCACGCACGGTGGTCCGCCCCCCCCGCACAGCACGGATTCGCGCACGGTACGGAAGGAAGGTGGCGGCAATGGCCAAGGCGACGGACGGGGAGACGCCCCCCGTCCCTCAGCGGCTGCTGGCCGCCGCCACCCGGCTCTTCGCCGAGCGGGGCTACGACCGGACCTCCGTCCAGGAGATCGTCGAGGCGGCGGGCGTCACCAAGGGCGCCCTCTACCACTACTTCGGTTCCAAGGAGGACCTGCTCCAGGAGGTCTACGCCCGGGTGCTCCGGCTCCAGCAGGAGCGCCTCGACGCCTTTGCCGACGCCGACGCCCCGGTCGAACAGCGGCTGCGGGACGCCGCCGCGGACGTGGTCGTCACGACCATCGAGAACCTCGACGACGCCTCGATCTTCTTCCGGTCCATGCACCACCTCAGCCCGGAGAAGAACAAGCAGGTGAGGGTCGAGCGGCGCCGCTACCACGAGCGCTTCCGGGCCCTGGTGGAGGAGGGCCAGCGGAGCGGAGTGTTCTCCACGGCCACCCCGGCGGACCTGATCGTCGACTACCACTTCGGCTCGGTCCACCATCTGTCGACCTGGTACCGCCCCGACGGCCCGCTCAGCCAGCAGGAGGTCGCCGACCACCTGGCCGATCTGCTGCTGCGTGCCCTGCGCCCCTGAGGGCTGTCCTGTGGTCACGCCCGTCCGGGGCGGGCCGGGCTCGCGTCGCCGGTGCCCGGGGCCCGTCCGGTGGTCAGCCGGCCGAGGAGCGCCTCCGCCGCGGGATTGGGCGGGCGGGGCGCCCGCCCCGCGAGCACCACCGTCCGCCCGGGTTCCGGCTGGCGGATGCCGACACACGGCAGTCCCGCGTCCTCACCGATCCGGCGCGGCACGATCGCCACCCCGATCCCGGCCCGTACGAGTTCGACGAGCAGCCGGATCTGGGTGACGTCACAGGTGATCCGGCGCTCCAGCCCGCAGTGTGCGGCCAGCCGCCGCACCGCGGTCTCCAGACCGGTGCCCGCGCGGAAGTCCACGAACGGCTCGTCGGCGAGATCCTTGATCAGGGTGCGTCCGGCCGCGGCCAGCCGGTGACCCGGCGCGGTGATCAGCACCAGGTCCTCGTGCCAGGTCGCGAAACCGACGATGCCATCGGGGAGTTCGGCCGCGTCCGGCGCGACAAAGGCGAGGTCCAGCTCACCGGCCCGCACCCCCGCGACCAGCTCCGGCGTGGTCGCCTCGCGCAGCGAGATCTGCACCCCCGGCCAGAGCCGGTGGTACGCGGCCAGCTCGGCCGCCAGGTCCACGCAGGTCAGCGTCTGGATGGTCCCGATACGCACGCGTCCGGTCGCCAGCCCCGACACGGCGGCCACCGCGTCCCGCCCGGCCTGGGCCCCGGCGAGCACCGAGCGGGCCGACGGCAGCAGTGCCCGGCCCGCCTCGGTGAGGATCACCCGCCGGCCGGTCCGGTCGAACAACTCGGCACCCAGCTCCCGTTCCAGGTTGCGTACGGACGTGCTCAGCGCGGACTGGACGATCAGCTCCGCACGGGCGGCGGCGGTGAACGTGCCGTGCGTGACCACCGCCATGAAGTGGCGGAGCTGGCGCATCTCCATCCATCCACGATATCGATGACAGCCAGCTGAACCATCTGTTGGACCGACCATCGGAACGGGTCGAAGCTGGTTGTATGACTCACATCCAGCGGTCCGCGCACGTCCCCGCGCTCTGGGCGGCGGCCTACGGCCCGCGCCACGGACCGGCCGTCCGCTTCGCCGCCCGGTGCCTGTTGCGGGTGAGGGCCTTCGCGCGCGACCTGGCCCTGGCGGATCACGTGCCGTTCGGCGGCTACTGACGACGGAGAGGCGAATTCCGTTGGTGGGGCCGGGAACGACCCGGTTAGCATCCGAGGGTGAAGACGCCGGCCGACGAACAGATCCACGACGCCGTCCGCAGGGCCGACGCCGACCGATTGTCCCGGCTCCTGGACGCGCACGACTGCTCGACGGCGGTGCTCGGACAACTGATCCGGCACGAGGACCCCGGCGTGCGTCATCTGGGGGCGGTCCTGCTCACCGAGCGCGTCGCCGCGGGTCTCTCCGACGACGGGGAGACGGCCGAACTCGCCGCTCTGCTCCCGGTGTCGCTGATGGGGCCGCCGGAGGCGGATCTCCTCCTGGCAGGGCTCCACGAGCGGCTCGGCCCGCGGCTGAAGGACCGGCCCCGCCCGACCTGGCGCACGGCCGGGCCACCGGTACGGGTGAGGATCGCGTGGCTGCGCGCCGAACTCCTCGTCGAGCCTGCGGTGATCCGTGACGAAGCCCCGGGCGAACTCCTCTACCAGGCGGTGCGGGAGGCGGACATCACCGGTGCGCACCGGCCGGCGCGCCTGGTGGGCGAACTGGCGGACAGCGGCGATCCGGTGCTGCAGGCCGAGGCGCTGCGGCTCGCCCGGCAGGGGCTGCACGCCGGACTGCTGGCTCCCGCGCTGGTCCGTGAGGGCCTGATCGGCCTGCTCGGCGCCGACAGCGACCAGGTCGTCGCCGACGCGCTGGGCGAACTCGCCGAGCCGTGGGCGGCGGTGGAGCCGTTGCCGCAGGGACGCCTCACCGCGTTTCTCGCCGCCGGTCCGGTCCGGACGAGCCCCGGGGTGGCCGATGCGGCCCTCACGGCCGCCGCTCGCCACGGCCACAAGGATCTGCTGCGCCGGGCCGTCGTCGATCCGGACCTTCCGCCGCGACTGCGCCGACGGGGCATGGAGCTGCTCGGCGATCTGGCGGACCGCGACGACATCGGTGGACTCGTGGCCGTCGCCGCGGGCGACCCCCTGTTGTTCGGCGGACCGGCGATGGCCTGTCTGCGCGGACTGCACCGGCGCGGGCACTTCGTGGACGGTCCGGACGTCGCGGCCGTCATCGGCCTGGCCCTGTCCGACCACTCGATTCCGCCCGGCGAGGTCGCGACGATCCTGTACACCTGCCGGAAGCAGGTGTACGGGCTGCTGACGGAGGCGATCGCCGACGATCCGGGCCGGTCACGACGGCTCGCCCTGCTGGTGGCCCTGGCCGGGCAGGGCACGTGCGAGCTCCCGATCGGCGAGGCGATCACCCGTGCGCTCTCCTCGACCGCCGTCCCCGGTCCGTTCCTCGAAGCGATCCGTGAGCTGCGCCACGCGGACGCCGAGGAGGCCGTGCTCGCTGTTCTGCCCTCGGCCCCCGCATCGGCACTGGAGGCCCTGGAGGCCATCGGTGGGCAGCGGACGGTACTGGCCCTGCGAGAAGGACTGGGCCTGGGCCCGGCCCGGGACGTCATCGCGCCCCATCTGCGCGCCGTACGCCACCGCGCCCTCGAACTGCTGTGGCAGCTGACCCGGGACCCGGAGCAACGGCGCGACCTCCTCCTGCGCCTGGATCCCGCCGACCTGCCGGCGCGCATCGCGGCCGGCCTCGGCGGCCCGGACGAACGCGAACTGGCCCTGCTGAGCCTTCGTCCGGACCCGGACGAGCCGATGGCGGCGCTCCGCAGGCTGGCGGCCCACGCCGGCCCCGGCACCCTGCCCGTCGTCGCCGATCTGCTGCTGCGCGTCGTGACCGACCTGGCGGCGTCGGCGGATCGGGAACACGGACGGCCGGGCGGTGAGCCCGTGGTGCCGCAGGAGGCCCTGGACGCCGTGTACGCCCTCGGCCGCCGGCTCCACGAGAGGGGCGCGATCCGGCCCGTCTGCCTGCTGGACACGGCGGACGCGCGAGAGGCCGGTCACGCACTCGTCGCGACCACGGTGCTGGATCTGCTGGACCGGCCCGGTCTGTCCGACCGCGAACAGGCGATCCTGCTCGAACTGCTGCGGCGGGCCCCCTGGGCGGGCACCCGCGCCCGGGTGCACCGGCTGCTGCGCCACCGCGACCGGCATGTGCGCAAGCACGTCATCGCCCTGCTCGCCCGCGACGCCGACGGCGAGGACGCACAGGCGTTGTCGGCCGGCCTGATCGCGCTCACCACCGCCCAGGACATCCAGACCGTCCGGCAGGCCCTCCTCGCCCTGGGCCACGCACGGGCCCACTGGGCGTCCACCGCGATCGCCGCCTGTCTCGGCCGTCCGAACATGAACATCAAGAAGACCGCCGCCGAGGCGCTGGTCCGCGCGGGCACCCCGGCGGCGCTGCCCGAACTGCTCTTCTGGCTCGGGCACCACGACAACCCGGGGCTGCGTGGAGCACTCGTCGCGGCCCTGCGCGCCGTCCTCGGCGACGCCTACGCGGCGACACTCCTCGCCGCCGCCGAGCACAGCCGGGACGACCGTACCCGCGCACTGCTGCTGGAAGGGCTCGACGGCGCGCTCACGGCCCGGTCGGTCCTCGCGCTGGACGACCAGGCGTCACCGGTGGCGGCCGGCCTGCTCTCCCTGGTGGCTGAGAGGCGGGTGGGTCTGGCCTCCGGAGAGGTGAGGGAACTGGCGGCAGCGCTGGCCAGGCACGGGATCACCGCATCGCCCGACGGCCGGCGGCCGGTGGCGGACACCGCGACGGAGCGTGACATCAGGTCGCTGGTGGACGGCGGTTGGAGCCCCTCGGTGGCGCTGCGCGTCGTGGAGCGGGATGTGCCGCCGTGCCCCGAGCGGCTGAACGACCTGCGGCCGATGCTCGCCGACTGGCTCCGCCTGGCCGGTTCCCGGCCCGCCGTGCGGGGCAGGACGGTGCGGTTCGCGCTGCGTGTCTGCCCCGCACCCCGCACGGCCGGGGAGCTCGCGGTGTTCGCCCGGTCCACCCGGGTCCTGCTCGACGCGCTCGCGGACGCCCGGGACGAGGACCGGCACGACCTGCTCGCGGTACTCGAAGCGGTCGCGCCGAAACTGACGGCGGCCGGTCGGCCGGTCGTCGTCGCCGCGATACGTGCCCTGCGCCCCGCACCCGCGACGCCCGGCCGGTCCACGCTGACGCTGCTGCGCGGCCTCGGCGCGGTACTGGTCCGCACCGACCTCGACCAGGCACTGGCGTCGGCCCGGATCGGCGCCGACCCCCGGCGGGCCGGGGCCGCCGTGCTGAGGGAGGCGTTCGCGGTTCCCGAGTCCGCCACCGCGGGCATCTCGGCCGAGGCGCGGGCATGGCGGGCGGCGCTGGACGCTACGGTGCGGGATCCCGGCACACTGGAGGAGTTCCGCCGACGGGACGACGGCACGGTCGGCTCACGGGACCGGCTGAACGCGCTGATCGAGGTCCACCAGGGCGCGGCCCCCGACGTCCGGGCCGCGCTGCTCGACTGGATGACGGCGCTCCAGCCCCTCGACGCACCGCCCTGGACCATCGTCGAGACCGCCCGCGCCCCCACGCCGCCGCCCCGGCAGGTGCATGTCGACGATCTCGACCAGCCCCGCTCGACCGCGTTGCGGGAGCGCCTGCTGGACATGCTGGAGTCGACCCGCCCGGAACGCAGGGAGACCGCCGCGCTGGCACTGGCGAAGTGGCCCGAGACCGAGGCCCGGCTGCCGGTGCTTCACGCGTTCCTCCAGGGGCGCGTCGGCATACCCGTCGGCGCCGACCTCGCCCGCGTGCTGGGTGTCGTCGACGAGGCGGAGCTCCGAGGGGACGACATCCTGCGCGACCGGGTGGCTCTCGTGGCCTCGAAGCTCGACCCGTGGGCACTGGAACCGTTCGTGCCACTGCTGCTGGAGTGGTGGGATCAGGCTCCGCCCACCGCCGCACCCGCGATCGGCCACACCCTGCGCGCGTACCCCGCCGACGCGCTCGCCAGGACACTCGGCGACCGTCTCGACGCCGGGGCCTGGGGCTTCCTGGACCTGCTCCTCGGCCGCGGACTGCTGCGGACCCCGGCGCTCACGCGGACCTGTCGCCGGCTGCGCGCCGAGGGACGCGACGAACTCGCGGACCGGCTCCTGCTCGTCGACGGTCCGCTGCGCGGCCCGGACGCCGTCTCGCGGGACGAGGCGGCTTCGGCCGCGCTCCGCGATCGTGCCGCTGCCGCGCCTGCCGCGCCTGCCGCGCCTGCCGCGGCCCCGCGCCGCCCGTCCCGGCGGGACCTGCTCGACCTGGCCCGAACCGGTACTCCGGAACAGATGGGCCGGGCCCTCACGGAACTGGCCGAGGCGCATGCGGGCCCGGCGCCGGACGAGGACCCCGGACTGCGCGATCTGCTCGCGGAGTTGCTGAGCCATCCCCGGGTCGGGGTCCGGCTGCGTGCCCACCGCACCTCACGGACGATGCTGGACCGGCGGACCCACCTGGGTCACACGATGCTCCTGCTGGACGACCCCCGTCCGGACGTGACGCGCACGGCGATCCGCACGCTCTGCCACGCCGGCTGGGAGCCCGCGATCCCCGCCGTGACGGCGCTGCTCGCACACCCGCACCCCGTCGTGCGCAGGACGGCGGCCGAGGGGCTGGCCGGGATGGGCGAGGCGGCGATCCCGGCCCTCCGCAGGGCCGCCGCCCACGCCCGCCCCGACAGACGCTCCCTCTACACCGATGTCCTCGACCGGATCGGACGATCGGGCCCGTACGTACGGCAACACCCCTGACCTGTCCGGCAGCAACGCGAGGCGACCCGGCAACGACCGGAGCGCACGCGGGGATTGAGGACGATCGGTCACGAAGGAGCCCGGCGCCGAGGGCCGGGCCCGTCCGGCGATCGAGGACCGGCGGCAACCGGGCGGGCCCCGCACACCCCGCGCCGCGCCACCGCCTACATGTACCGCTTGATCTCGCGCCGTGCCAGCGACCGCTGGTGGACCTCGTCCGGTCCGTCCGCGAGCCGCAGCGTCCGCGCCGCCGCCCAGAGTTCGGCCAGCGGGAAGTCCTGGCTGACGCCCCCCGCGCCGTGCAGCTGCACGGCGCGGTCGAGGATGTCGACCACGGCACGCGGGGTGGCGATCTTGATGGACTGGATCTCCGTGTGCGCGCCCCGGTTGCCCACCGTGTCCATCAGCCATGCCGTCTTCAGGACGAGCAGCCGCAGCTGCTCGACCGTGACCCGCGCGTCCGCGATCCAGTTCTGTACGACGCCCTGCTGGGCGAGCGGCTTGCCGAAGGCCGTACGGGACACCGCCCGCCTGCACATCAGCTCGATCGCCCGCTCGGCCATGCCGATCAGCCGCATGCAGTGGTGGATGCGGCCCGGCCCCAACCGGGCCTGGGCGATGGCGAAGCCGCCGCCCTCCTCGCCGATCAGGTTCGCGGCGGGCACCCGTACGTCCGTGAGAAGGACCTCGGCGTGACCGCCGTGGTAGTGGTCCTCGTAGCCGTACACCTGCATGGCGCGCCGCACTTCGAGGCCGGGGGTGTCGCGTGGGACCAGGATCATCGACTGCTGGCGGCGGACGTCGGTGCCGTCAGGGTCATCGGCGGTCGCTGTCCTGCCCATCACGATGAAGATCCGGCAGTCCGGGTTCATCGCCCCGGAGATGTACCACTTGCGGCCGTTGATGACGTAGTTGTCGCCGTCGCGCATGATGCGGGTCTCGATGTTCGTCGCGTCCGACGAGGCCACTTCCGGTTCCGTCATCGCGAACGCCGAGCGGATCTCCCCGGCGAGCAGCGGCTCCAGCCACTGCTTCTTCTGCTCTTCGGTGCCGAACTGGAAGAGCACCTCCATGTTCCCGGTGTCCGGGGCCGCGCAGTTGAGTGCGGTCGGCGCCAACTGCGGGGAACGGCCGGTGATTTCGGCGAGCGGGGCGTACTGGAGATTGGTCAGCCCGGCACCGTGTTCGGCGTCGGGGAGGAAGAGGTTCCACAGCCCCTGCCGTCGCGCCTCGGCCTTGAGGTCCTCGACGATCTGCGGGGTGTCCCACGGGGAGGCCAGCTGTGCGCGCTGTTCGTCCGCGATCCTCTCGGCCGGGTGGGCATGCTCGTCCATGAAGGTGAGCAGCTTGGTGCGCAGCTCCTCGGTACGGGCGTCGAATGCGAAGTCCATGGGGGTGATCAGCCTTCCTGGAGGGTGGTGAGGCCGTGCTCGATGAAGACGGGGACGAGATCGCCGATGCGGTCGAAGCCGGCGCCGACGGTCTGGCCCAGCGTGTAGCGGTAGTGGATGCCCTCCAGGATCACGGCGAGCTTGAACCAGGCGAACGCCGTGTACCAGGAGATGGCGGAGGTGTCGCGGCCGGAGCGTGCGGCATAGCGCTCGATCAGTTCGGCCGGGGTGGGGTGGCCGGCCGCTCCGCTGGTGGTGGAGACCGGGGAGTTCGCCAGGCCGAGGTCCGAGCTGTACATCACCAGCAGGCCGAGGTCGGTCAGCGGGTCGCCGAGCGTCGACATCTCCCAGTCGAGGACGGCTTTGATGCGGTCGTCGGAGCCGATCAGGACGTTGTCCAGGCGGTAGTCGCCGTGTACGACGGTGGGTGCGGGGGAGCCGGGCAGCTCGCGACCGAGCGCGGCGTGCAGTGCGTCGATGCCGGGCAGTTCGCGGTTGCGGGAGGCGTCCAGCTGCTTGCCCCAGCGGCGCAGCTGCCGGTCGAGGAAGCCCTCGGGGCGGCCGAAGTCGCCGAGGCCGACGGCCCCGGGTTCCACGGCGTGCAGTTCGACCAGGGTGTCGACGAGGCCGAGGACGGCCTCCCGGGTGCGTTCGGCGCCCAGCGGGGCGAGCTGCTCGGTCGTGCGATAGGGGGTGCCCTCGACGTACTCCATGACGTAGAAGGGCGACCCGATCACCGAGTCGTCCTCGCAGAGCAGCACCGGTTCGGGCACCGGAACGGCCGTCGGGTGCAGGGCGCTGATGACCCGGTGCTCGCGCTTCATGTCGTGCGCGGTGGCCAGCACATGACCCAGCGGGGGCCTGCGGACGACCCAGCGGCCGGCACCGTCCGTGACGACGTACGTCAGATTCGACCGGCCGCCCTCGATGAGCCGGGCTTCGAGCGGTCCGTGCACCAGACCCGGCCGCTCGCGGTCGAGATGTCCGCGCAGCCGGTCGAGGTCGAGACCTGGCGGGTGGACTGGGCTCATCGTGCGCACCTCCGGGGTGAAAGACGGTCGGTGTTCATGATGCCGACCAGTCGGTATGTCGTCCAGCGAACGGTCCGGATCCGATGGGCGGACTCCGGTCCGGCGCGGCCCGGAGTCTGGTGTCAAGTCGCATCCCTGAATATGGTTCATGTATGAAACCAGAGCTTCTGATCGAAGACGTCCGGCTGACTCCGATCCTGATAGCCGACCCGCCCCTGCTCAACACCCAGGGTGTGCACCAGCCGTACACCCCGCGGCTGATCGTGGAAGTCGTCACTCGCGGGGGAGTGACCGGTGTCGGGGAGACGTACGGGGACGGCAAGTACCTCGAACTCGCCCGGCCGCTCGCCCTGGCTCTCGTCGGACGCCCGGTCAGCGATCTGAACGGCCTGTTCGCACTGGCCGAGGCGGTGTGCGGTGATTCACGCGCGGCCGACGAGCGTGTCGACGCGAGCGGTCTGCGCGGCGTCCAGACCGCCGACAAGCTCCGGCTCTCCGTCGTATCGGGCTTCGAGGTCGCCTGCCTGGACGCGCTGGGCAGGTCCCTCGGCCTGCCCGTGCACGCCCTGCTCGGCGGCAAGCTCCGCGACGACGTCGAGTACAGCGCATACCTCTTCCACCGCTGGGCCGCTCACCCCGAGGGCGGCGAACCGGACGACTGGGGCGCCGCCCTCGCCCCGGCCGGAGTCGTCGCCCAGGCCCGGCGCTTCGCCCGCGAGCACGGCTTCACCTCCTTCAAGCTCAAGGGCGGCGTCTTCGAACCCGACCGGGAGATCGCCGCGATCCGCGCGCTGGCCGAGGAGTTCCCCGGCCGGCCGCTGCGCCTCGACCCCAACGGTGCCTGGTCGGTCGCCACCTCGCTGTACGTCGCCGAGCAGCTGAAGGACGTACTCGAATACCTGGAGGATCCGGCGAGCGGCACGGACCTGATGGCCGAGGTCGCCGCCGCCACCGACGTACCCCTCGCCACCAACATGTGCGTGACGACCCTCGCCGAGGTCCCGGAGGCCTTCGCCCGCGGCGCCGTCCAGGTGGTCCTCTCCGACCACCACTACTGGGGCGGGCTGCACCGCACCCGCGAACTGGCCGGGATCTGCCGCACCTTCGGCGTCGGACTCTCCATGCACTCCAACACCCACCTCGGCGTCAGCCTCGCCGCGATGACCCATGTGGCGGCCACCGTCCCCAATCTCGACTACGCCTGCGACAGCCACTACCCCTGGCAGACGGAGGACGTCATCACCACCCGCCACGTCTTCCGCGACGGCCGGCTCACCGTCTCCGACGCGCCCGGACTCGGCGTGGAGCTCGACCGCGAACGCCTGGCCGTGCTGCACCGGCGCTGGCTCGACGACGACGGAACGATGCGCGAGCGGGACGACGAGGCCGCGATGCGCAAGGCCGAGCCCGGCTGGCGCGCTCCCTCGATCCCGCGCTGGTGACGGAGCGGTCCCCGGGGCGCCCACGGCCTGAGGGACCACAGGACCGCGTCCGTTCACCGCCCAGAACGGTCGGTGCATGAAGGCGGTCAGCAACAGCAGGCATGGTGGGGCCGACCGTCCTGGAGTCCGGTCCGGTGTGCCGGACCCCGGAACTCAGAACAGCGTGGCCGCGGCGAACACCGCGAGCGCGACCGTGCACGCCGCCGCGGTCAGCGCGCCGAGCGCCGGGAGCGGCCGCGGCCGTGCGGTCGCCATCCCCAGCACCCGCCGGTGAGCCACGATCAGGAAGCCCAGCCAGGCCAGCGCGCTCAGCGACACGGCGAGGATCCCGACCGGTGTCGCGCCGCCGCGCAGCGCCTGCCGGACCGCCAGCAGCGCGACCACCGTGCAGGACAGCGTCGTACGCCGCCACGCCAGCCTGGTCCGCTCGGGCTGCAGCCCGGGATCACGCCCGCCGTCCGTCACCGGCCCTCCCAGCCGAAGAGGACCACCACCACCATCGCCACGGCGACGACGGCGACCGCGAGACCCAGCAGCGACGGGAACCGGGAGACCGGCAGATCCTCCCCCCGCCGCATCGCCCGCTCGCACCGCACCCAGTGATTGACCGCCCGCAGCGCGCACAGCACACCGGCCGCCAGCAGCGCCAGCGCCAGCCCCGTCCGTATGCCCCACGCCAGCTCCGGAAGGAACTGGTCGACCGCGAAACCACCGCCGATCAGCGCGAGTGCCGTACGGATCCAGGCGAGGAAGGTGCGCTCGTTGGCGAGCGAGAACCGGTAGTCGGGGGTGTCGCCCTCTTCGCGGACGCGCTGCGGCGCGAACCACAGGCGCAGGCTCTGTACGAAATCGTTCACGCGTGAACCCTAACGATCCGGCGCACGACGGAGAGCGGATCAGCGAGCGGCCGGGCTCAGGAGGCTGTTCCGCCCGCCCGGAAGGCGCGCAGCCGGTGGTACGCCTCCAGACCGTCCGGCACCCACTCCCGGTCGCCGAGTCGTGCCGCGAGCTCCGCGTCGGTGAGGAAGGTGTGCCAGGCGACCTCCTCCGCCTGCGGGTTCACCGGCAGCTCGCACCGCACCTGGTAGACGTGGCTCCACCAGGAGTGCTCCGCGCTCTCGTAGAGGAACGTGAACAGCGGCTCGGGGCGGGGGAGGCCGAAGACGCCCAGCTCCTCCTCGGCCTCCCGCAGCGCCGCTTCGTCGTACGACTCGCCCGCCCCGACCACCCCGCCGACGAACATGTCGTAGTGGGACGGGAAGACCAGTTTGGTGGGGGTCCTGCGGTGCACGAACAGCCGGCCCTCGGGGTCACGGACCTCGATGAAGACGCAGCGATGGCGAAGGCCCCGCGCGGTTGCCTCGCCACGCGGGGCCTGTCCCACGACCACGTCGTTCTCGTCGACGATGTCCAGGATCTCGTCGGAAGGAGTCATGTCGGAAGGGGTCATGCCCCCCATCCAACATCGGACCACCGGTGGCGATCACTGACCCATGACGTACTTCACGGTCGGGCCCGTGGTCCACCCGCCGTCCACGGCCAGTTCGGCACCGGTGATGTACGAGGCGGCGTCCGAGAGCAGGAAGGCGACCGCCTCCGCGATCTCCGTGGCCTCACCGACGCGGCCCATCGGGGTGTTCGGGTAATTGCCGTCGCCCTGCTGAATGCCGACGGACGCGGTCATCGGCGTGTAGACCATGCCCGGGTGCACGGAGTTCACCCGTATCTTCGCCGTGCCCAGCTCCACGGCGCCGACCTTGGACAGACCGCGGACACCCCACTTCGAAGCACCGTAGCTGGAGGTCAGGGCGAGGCCCATCAGCCCGGCGGCCGAGGAGATGTTGACGATCGAACCGCCGCCGTTCTCCTTCATCACCGGGATCACCGTCTTCATGCCGATGAAGACGGCCGTCAGGTTGATGTCGATGACCTTGCGGAAGTGCTCGACCGTCTCGGTCTCCAGCGGCTGACCGGTCGATACGCCGGCGTTGTTGACCAGGCCGTCGATCCGCCCGAACTCGGCGACGGCGAACTCGGCGACGCGCTGCCAGTCCGTCTCGGAGGTCACGTCGTGGTGGAGGAAGCGGGCCCGCGCCCCGAGCGCGGCTGCGGTGGCGGCGCCCTCCTGGTCGAGCACATCGGTGATCACGACATCGGCGCCGCGCGCCACGGCGAGACGGGCGGCCTCGGCGCCGAGGCCCCGGGCGCCGCCGGTGATGACGACGGTCTTGTCGCCGAGCTTGTTCTGGTCGGTCATGACACTGTCCTTCGTGCGGTGCGGGTGATTCACGCGTCGCCCGGTACGGGCGCGTGCAGAAACGCGGTGGTGGTCTCGACGAGATCAGCGAGGAAGAACTCCTCGCCGGTCAGCGACCGGGTGCCGGCCAGGCCCTGGCGGGCGCGGTCGGCCAGTGCCGCGCCGATCAGGGTGAGCGCCAGATCCAGGCGCTCCAGACGCACGGGTCCGGGCAGAGCGCCGAGGCGGTCCCCGACGCGTCCGATGAGCCGCCCGTAGGCGGTGCCGTCCAGGGCGGGGTGCAGCCGGCCGGTCCGCAGCCCGGTCTCGTGGCTGAGCTGGGCCGAGATCCGCAGACAGCGGCGGCCCCGGTCGTCGGCGAGCAGGCTCGCCTCGGCCGTCACCAGCGCGGTGAGCAGGTCCCGTACACCGCAGTCCGCGGCCAGTTCGTCGAGCAGCGGTGCGATCACCCGTTCGGTACGGTCCTGCCGCCCTTGCATCACCGCGTCGAGCAGCCCGGCCCGGGAGCCGAAGTGGTACTGGACCGCGGAGGGGTTGCTCTGCCCCGCGAGCCGGACGATGTCCCGCAGCTGGGCGCCGTCCGTGCCCTGCGCGGCGAAGACCTCCTCGGCCGCGCGGATCAGCTTGTCCCTGGTCTCTGTCCCTGACGTTCTCGCCATGGGGCCATTCTAATGCTGGCCATTATTAATAACCAGGGCGGTCACCCCCCCCTGTGACCCGGACAGACGCCGCTCAGTTCGGCTGGAGGCTCTTCTCCCGGCGTCCGCCGACGGGCCCCTCCGGCATCGCCGGATGCAGTCCCAGCAGTACGATCCCGACGACGATCGCCGCGAGGCCGGCGGCCTGCCAGGCCAGCGCGCCGGCGTCGGTGCGCAACTGGTCGCCGAGGAAGCCGACCCCGCAGGCGATCCCGGCCAGCGGCTGGGCCGCGGTCAACGGGGGCAACGAGACCCGCAGCGGGCCCGTCTCGAACGCGCTCTGCACCAGCAGCAGCCCCGTCACCCCCAGCACCACCACCCCGTACGGCTGCCACGACGTCACCAGTTCCGGCCAGCCCCCTTCGGACAGGCGCTGGCCAGTGAGCCGGGTGAGCGCGTCCTGGAGTCCGTACAGCAGCCCGGCCGCCACCGCGAGCAGCGCCGGGGCGGCCCCGGACTGCGAGCGCTTGGCGAAGGTGGTGAGCAGCAATGCCACGCCCACGACCACGCCGATCACCAGCCAGTGCCGCAGCGGATCGGTCACCGCCTCACCGCCACGCGGCTGGCCTCCAAGAAGAAAGGCGGCGACTCCGCCGGCCAGCATCCAGAGACCGGCCCAGCCCTGTCGACCGAGCCGCTGCCCGGTGCGATGGCGCGACAGGGCCATCGCGAAGAGCAGATTGGTCGCGAGCAGTGGTTCGACGATGGACAGCTCGCCCTTGCCCAGGGCCAGAGCGCCCAGCACCATGCCGCAGACCATCAGCCCGATACCGGCCAGCCAGCTCGGCACCCGCATCAGGTCCAGCAGCAGCCGGAAGGAGAGATAGTCGCTCCTCGGCGCGTGGGAAGCGGCGGCCTGCTGAAGGACGAAGCCGAACCCCAGACAGCAGGCGGCACTCACGGCGAGCACGAAGACCAGCACCGACACGCTTCTACCTCAAGTCAGGCCGGAGGCGGGTGATTTGTTTCGACGATAGCGCTTGCGCCCCAAGGGTGCGGCCGGAGTGCCGCCGACCGGGCGGTTGACGCCGCAGCGGCCGGTGCAGAGGATCTGACGCACGAGTAACTTCCGGCGCCCGAGCCGGACCGCCCTTGTGGCCGTGACCGGATCGCCCCGAAAAGGATGGAACCCATGGCGTACGACGCTGATGTGATCGTTGTCGGGGCAGGGCTCGCGGGGCTGGTGGCCACCGCCGAGCTGGTCGACGCGGGCCGGTCGGTGATCCTGCTCGACCAGGAGCCCGAACAGTCGATCGGAGGCCAGGCGCACTGGTCCTTCGGCGGCCTCTTCCTCGTCGACTCGCCCGAGCAGCGCCGGCTGCGCGTCAAGGACAGTCATGAGCTGGCCCTCCAGGACTGGCTCGGCACGGCGGGCTTCGACCGTGAGGAGGACCGCTGGCCACGGAAGTGGGCCGAGGCCTACGTCGACTTCGCCGCCGGTGAGAAGCGTTCCTGGCTGTACGCCCAGGGGCTGCGGCTCTTCCCCGTAGTCGGCTGGGCGGAGCGCGGCGGCTACGACGCGAACGGGCACGGCAACTCCGTGCCCCGCTTCCACATCACCTGGGGCACCGGACCCGCCGTCGTCGCCCCCTTCGAGCGACGGGTCCGCGAGGGCGTGGCCAAGGGGCTCGTCCGGCTGATGTTTCGCCACCGGGTCACCGGGCTCGCACGCACCACGGGCTCCGTCGACACGGTGACCGGGGAGATCCTGGAGCCGAGCGCGGCCGCCCGGGGCACCGCGTCCAGCCGGGTGACGACCGGCACCTTCGAGCTGAGGGCCCAGGCGGTGATCGTCACCTCCGGCGGCATCGGCGGCAACCACGACCTCGTACGCAAGCAGTGGCCCGGCCGGCTCGGCACCCCGCCCGCGAAGATGCTCTCCGGCGTCCCCGCCCATGTCGACGGACTCATGCTCGGCATCGCCGAGGAGGCCGGCGCCCACCACATCAACCGCGACCGGATGTGGCACTACACCGAGGGCATCGAGAACTGGAACCCGATCTGGGCCAGGCACGGCATCCGGATCCTGCCGGGGCCGTCCTCGCTCTGGCTGGACGCCCACGGCAAACGGCTGCCGGTCCCGCTCTTCCCGGGCTTCGACACCCTCGGCACCCTCGAACACATCATGAGGTCCGGCCACCAGTACACCTGGTTCGTCCTCGACCGGAAGATCATCGGCAAGGAGTTCGCGCTCTCCGGCTCCGAGCAGAATCCCGACCTGACCGGGAAGTCGGTCCGCGACGTGATCGGCCGGGCCCGCGCGGACGTACCGGCCCCGGTGCAGGCGTTCATGGACAACGGGGTGGACTTCGTCGTCGAGAAGGACCTCGGCGCACTGGTCCGCGGGATGAACGCGCTCACCGACGAACCGCTGATCGACGAGGCCGGACTGCGCCGCGAGATCACCGCGCGCGACCGCGAGATCGCCAACCCCTTCACCAAGGACCTCCAGATCACCGCGATCCGCGGGGCCCGCGCCTATCTCGGCGACAGGCTGATCCGTACGGCGCCGCCGCACCGCATCCTCGACCCCGAGGCCGGTCCGCTGATCGCCGTTCGGCTCAACATCCTGACCCGCAAGTCGCTCGGCGGGCTGGAGACGGATCTGTCCTCCCGGGTGCTCGCCGAGGACGGCACACCCTTGTCCGGCGTGTACGCGGCGGGGGAGGCGGCCGGATTCGGCGGCGGCGGAATGCACGGCTACCGCTCGCTGGAAGGGACCTTCCTCGGTGGCTGCATATTCTCCGGGCGCGCGGCGGGCCGGGCGGCCGCGCAGGCGGTGGGGTAGGGCACGCGCATCCTTGGAACTCCGGCTTCCGGACCCGGACCGGGCGGCCCAGGACCCGCGCCGGGCCCGGACCGGACCGGGGCCGTCCGGCGCGCCGCGGATAGAGTCGTGGAGTGAAGATACCGCGTCTCCTCGACGGTCGGCTGAAATTCCGCCACCTGGTCCTCGTCGACGCGCTCTCCCGGCAGGGAAGCGTCGTCGGCGCCGCCGCGGAACTGCACGTCACCCAGCCGGCCGCCACCCGCAGCCTGCACGAGCTGGAGGACATCCTCGGCGTCCCGCTGTACGAACGCGGGCCCCGTGGCGTCACCGCCACCGTCTTCGGCGAGGCATTCACGGAGCACGCGCGAGCCGTGCTGGCCCAGCTGGCGCAGGCGGGCCGCCATGTGGTGGAGCTGGCCGACGCCGATCGCGGCACGGTCATCGTCGGCACCCATCTGGCCGGGTCCAACGTGCTCCTCCCGAGGGCCATCGCCGAGATCAAGAAGGAGCGCCCCTATCTGACGGTGATCGTCCGCGAGGCGTCGCCGGAAGCGCTGCTCCTGGAGCTGGAGGCCGGCCGCATCGACTTCATCGTCGGCCGGCTCACCGTTCCCTCCGACGAGCGGACCGTGCGCCGCAAGCTCTACGACGAGTCGGTCGAACTCGTGGTCAGGGCCTCGCACACGCTCGCCGGGCAGACCTCGGTGGAGCTCTCGGACCTGGCGCACTACCCGTGGATCCTGCCGGGCGCGGAGACCGCGCTGCGGCGGGAGATCGAGGAGTTCTTCGCCCGGCACGGCATGCCGCTGCCGATGAACCGGGTCGAGACCACGTCGTTCCTGACTGTTCGTCAACTCCTTTTGGAGACCGATGTCGTCGCGGCGCTGCCCAGCCTGATCACCCGGGACGACACCCGGATCGTCCGGCTTGCGGTGCCGCTGGACCCGATCGGCCACAGCGTCGGGCTGACCCTCTCGGCCGCCCGCGCGCTGGGCCCGTCGGCGCAGGCGCTGATCCGGAGCCTGGAGGGCATCGCCGCCCACATGGCCCCACAGGGCGCGGAGGGCGACGACTCCGCCTGATGCCGACGGCTGCGGTGGCTGTTCCGACTCCGAGGAGCGGCCCCCGGCTCACTGGGCATCGGCCGGGTCGGGGCCTCACGCATTCCCCGGCCCGAGCAGGGTTACCGGGACCTCGAAGTGAGCAGATACCGTCATCTGAATGATCTTAATCGTGTTGATCATCACGCCGTGATGACCGAACGTATGAGCTAGCGTTCCGAAGCGTGATCAAGACCTCGCTCTCCTCTGACCAGGCAGCTTCAACCGTTGCGGCGCTGAAACGGGCGCTCTTCGGCGAACAACTGGAGCAATTCCACGAGCCCTGGCGCAAGCTGTTCAGTACTGAGCCGTTCCGCTTCAGGGAAGGGCTGTCGCCCGATGAACGCGCCGCGCTGTCCTACGAGCGTTTACACCTGATCAACGACGCACTCGACAGCCCCGAGGACTTCGTGGTCGACGTGGAACGACTCGCGGCACTCCACGAGTGGGTCGGCCCGGTGGACGCGGGACTCGGAACAGTGGCGAGCATCCACTACAACCTCTTCCTCGGCAGTCTCCTCGACCACCCGGCGGGCCCGGAGCGTGATCTGCGGGAGTTCGCCGAGCTGCGGCGTACGGGAACGTTTCTGTGCACGGAGGCGGGGCACGGCAACAGCGCCGCGCAACTGGAGACCACCGCCACGTACGAACGGACCACCGGCGAGTTCGTGCTGAACACCCCCCATGCGGCCGCCCGCAAGTTCATGCCGAACACCAGCCCCACCGGCGGTCCCAAAACCGCTGTCGTCGCCGCCCGCCTCATCGTGGACGGGAAGGACCAGGGCGTCTTCCTGTTCCTCACTCCGCTCAGCGACGATGCCGGGCTCCCGATGCCAGGAGTCGAGATACGCAGGCTGCCGCAGACGGCCACCGCCCCCGTCGACCACTGCGTCACGTCCTTCGACCATGTCCGGCTGCCGCAGGAAGCGCTTCTGCAGTCCGACCACGGAGCTCTCACACCGGAAGGCGTCTTCACCAGTTCGGTCGGCAGCCCCCGCAAGCGCTTCCTGCGCTCCATCGGCCGCGTCACCACCGGCAAGCTCTGTATGAGCGGCTACAGCCTCGGTGTCACGCGCCACGCGCTCGCCGTGGCCGTACGGCACGCCCACACGAGGCAGACTTCCGGCGTGTCGGCCCGTGGCAGCGTTCCGCTGTTCGCCCACCGCAGCCACCACACTCCACTCCTCGACGCCATCGCCACCACCTACGCGGCGACGCTCCTGCACCGCGCCGCGGTACGGCAGTGGGCGCAGGCAACGGAATCGGAGCGGGAGAACGGTGAGCGGTTCGCAGCCATAGCCAAGGGCTGGATCACCTGGCGGGCCCGCGCCGTCATGACCGAGTGCCGCGAACGCTGCGGTGCGCAGGGGCTCTTCCTGGCCAACGGAATCGCGGGCCAGCTGGCAGCCAACGAGGGAACCATCACGGCGGAGGGCGACAACCTCGTCATCTGGGTCAAGGCGGCCGGCGAGATGCTCCTCGGGCACTTCACTCCGAAGGCCTCCCATGACGCGGCGCCCGAGGACCGCGAGCTCGACGATCCGGTCTTCCTCCAAGACCTCTTGGCGGACATCGAACGCATCTGGCATCAGCGTGCGCGTACCCGTCTGCGCAGCGGAAAGGCCGGCGACCCGCTCAACCGATGGAACACCACCGTCACACCGGCTCTGGAACTGGTCGACGCCTACGCACACCGCCAGGCCGCACAAGCCCTTCTGGATGCCGCCACCCAGGCGGATCATCCCGAGGCGGAGCGCCAACTGCGCTTGCTGCACCGTCTTTTCACCCTGCGTCGCGTCGCGTCCCACAGTGGAGACCTGCTCGCGGAGGGACACCTGACCAGTGCTCAGGTGAGGCAACTCCCCGACGCGGCCGAGAGCGTCGTCGCGGAACTCGCACCCCAGGCCGTGACCCTCACGAACGGATTCGCCGTTGTGGACGAGGTTCTCCTCGATCACCCGATCAACCGTCCTGAAGGCCTCGAAGGCAGTCCGCTGCCCCTGTGAGAGCGTTCGCGGACCCGTCGGCGGAGGGCCGGTTCGACACTGTCGGCGAGGAACGGGCCGCTCCCACCCCCGGGGTGGGCGCGACCCGTCCCTCGCCGCGGACGCGGGTGCTTCGGTCCGGAGCGAGACCACGGCCGATGACCTCGTACGCTTCGTCGGCTGTCCGAACCCCGTCCCCGACTCGGCGGATCAGGGCGCGTCCGCCCCCGTCAGCCCCAGGAAGCGCTCCGCGTTGCCGTGTGTGATCAGTTCCCGGCTGCGCGCGTCGAGGAAGGTGCTCGTGCGGACCACCTCACCGGCCGGACGTTCGCCCAGCGGATACGGGTAGTCGCTGCCCACCATCACCCGGTCCGCGCCGACCGTGTCGACCAGGAGCCGCAGGGCACGGTCGTCGAAGACGACCGAGTCGACGTAGAACCGGCCCAGATAGTGTGAGGGCGGGCGCTCCGAGGTGCCGATGACGTCGTTCCTGCCGTGCCAGGCGTTCTCCATCCGGCCGAGCCAGAAGGCGAAGGACCCGCCGCCGTGCGCGAAACAGATCTTCAGCCGCTCGTCGATCCGGTCGAAGACACCGCCCAGGATCAGGGCGAGGATCGACAGATGGGTCTCGGCGGGCATGGCTGTGAGCCATTGCGCCATCCACCGGTCCAGCCGCGGGGAACTCGCCATGTCCCAGGGGTGCACGAACACCGGCACATCGAGCGCGGCACAGTGCTGGAGGAAGGTCACGACGCCCTCGCTGTCCAGGTCGAGATCGCCGACATGGTTGCCGATCTCGACCCCCCGGTGCCCGTTGGCGATGCTCCGTTCCAGTTCGCGGCAGGCCGCGTCGGGGTCCTGCAACGGCACCTGGCAGAACGGGATCAGCCGGTCCGGAGCCGGGGCGACGATCTCCAGCGCGAGGTCGTTGAAGATCCGCGAGACCTTCGCCGCCTCCGCCCCGTCGCGGCCGTAGGTGAAGAACGCCGGGGTGGGGGAGACCACTTGGCGGTGCACCCCGTCCGCGTCCATGTCCCGCAGCCGGGTTTCGGCGTCCCAGGCGTCGGCCCGGATCCGCCGGAACTCCTTGGAACCCATCATGATCACGGCGTCGGACTCGGACTCGATCCGCAGCCAGGGCGCCTCGGGACCCGCCTCGGCAGTGAGATCCGGCCAGCCGCGCGGAACGTAGTGGGTGTGGATGTCGATCGTGCGGTCCACGCTCAGCCCTTCCCGGGATGCAGGGCACCGCAGTTCGGGCACGTGCGCGCCTTCTCGTCCCCGTAGAACTCGGCGAAGACCGGCGGCAGATCCGCGACGATGTCCCGCACCTGCAGCTCGATCTCATGGATCTTCGTGGCGCACCCGGGGCAGTACCACTGGAATTTCTCCAGAGTGCCCTCCTCCCGGACGCGCTCGATGACCAGTCCGATCGAACCGGCGTCGGGCCGCTGCGGGGAGTGCGGCACATTGCCGGGCAGCAGCCAGGCCTCGCCCTGCCGGATGTGCACGGTCCGCGGCCCGTCCTCGGTCATGACGTCGACGTGCATATCGCCCTTGACCTGGTAGAACCACTCCTCGTACGGGTCCAGATGGAAGTCGGTCCGCTGGTTGGGGCCGCCGACGATCTGGACGATGAAGTCCTGTCCCAGGGACATGGTGCGGTTGTTCACCGGCGGCTTGAGCAGGTGCTCGTGCTCGGCGATCCAGCCCTGGAAATCGATGACCGGGGGAAGGACGGTCATGAGGACACCTCCGTGCTGTGCGCTGCGATGGACTGACGGGGCCGCGGCAGATGGGCGACGGCCTGGATCTCGATCAGCAGATGGGGATGCGGCAACTGGTGCACCGCGACGGTCGTGCGGGTCGGCCCCCGCTCGTCGAAGAACTCGCCGTAGACCTCGTTGTATCCGCCGAAGTCGTTCATGGCCACCAGATAGGTGGTGACCTGGGCGATGTCGCGGAGCTCGGCACCCACCTCGGCGAGGATGTCCCGGATGTTCTCGATCACCGCCCGGGTCTGTGCCCTGATGTCCAGCTCCGTGGTGCCGAACTCATCGGCCCGGACGCCCACGAACGTGTTGTCGGGCCGCCGCGAACTGGTGCCGGAGACGAACACCAGGTCACCGACGACCTTCACATGGGGGAACCGGCCACGCGGCGTGGCCTTGCCCTCGATCACCCGTGCACCGTCCATCAGAACCCCTTCACCGCGACGGACCCGACGCCCGCCACCTCGCACTCGGTGACCCCGGCCACCAGCGGCACGGCCGCCGTGGCCGCCCCGGCCAGCACCACCTGTCCGGCCTTCAGCGCAATCCGGCGGCGCCGGCACATGTCCAGCAGCGCGTGGAGCGCGCGCGCCGGGTCACCGAGGATCGCGGCGGTCGACCCCACCGCTTCCGTCGCCGCGGTACGCAGCCGCACCGCACGGTTGGCGACGCTCTCCACCGGCCGCCACGGGCCGATCACGTAACCGGCCGCGGAGGTGTTGTCCGCGACGACATCGGTGTACGTGAACCGGAAGTCCCGGTAACGCGAGTCGATGATCTCGATGGCCGGAGCCACCGCGTCCACACAGGACTCGATGTCCGTCAGGGGGTCGTCCAGGTCCACGTCCCGGCACAGCCGGTAGGCGACCTCGGGCTCCGCCTTCGGATGGATGAAGCGCGTGAGGTCGACCTCGTCGCCGTCCGCGATCCGCATCGCGTCGGTGAGCCGGCCCACGATCACATCGCTGACGCCCATCTGCGCCATCTTGGCCTTGCTGGTGAACCCGAGCTTCACGCCCACGATCCGCTCGCCGCGCGCCACCCGCAGCGCCAGCAACGCCGCCTGGACGGCGTACGCGTCGTCGATGTCGAACTCATGGCTGTCGGCGAGGCTCGGGGTGTCCGTGCGGGACGTCTGCGCCGTGTCCAGCCGCTGCGCCAGTATGCCGGTCAGTTCCGCCGAAATCACTTGCCGTTCCCTTCCGCCAGGGCCTCGCGCCGCGCGGCCAGGTCCAGTGCGATGTCCACGATCAGGTCCTCCTGGCCGCCCACCATCCGGCGCCGGCCGACCTCCAGCAGGATCTGCCGGGTGTCGACCCCGTAGCGCCGCGCCGCGCGTTCGGCGTGCAACAGGAAGCTGGAGTAGACACCGGCGTAGCCCAGCGTCAAGGTCTCCCGGTCCACCTGCACCGGCCGGTCGCGCAGCGGGCGGATGATGTCGTCGGCGGCGTCCTGGAGCGCGAACAGGTCGCAGCCGTGCTCCCAGCCCAGCAGATCGGCGACGGCGACGAACGGCTCCGCCGGACAGTTGCCCGCCCCCGCGCCCTGCCCCGCCAGCGCCACATCGACGCGGTGGGCGCCGTGCTCCACGGCGGTCACACTGTTGGCGACCGACAGCGAGAGGTTCTCGTGGGCGTGGATGCCGATCTCCGTCGACTCGTCCAGCACCTCGCGGTACGCGTCGACCCGGGCGGCTACCTCACGCATCGTCAGCCGCCCGCCGGAATCGGTGACATAGACACAGTGCGCCCCGTACGACTCCATCAGCCGGGCCTGCCGGGCGAGCCCCTCGGGGGAGTTGAGATGACTCATCATCAAGAAGCCCGAGACGTCCATCCCGTTCTCCCGGGCCCAGGAGATGTGCTGCGCGCCGACGTCTGCCTCGGTGCAGTGCGTCGCGACGCGTACGCTGCGCACCCCGAGCGCGTGGGCGCGGCGCAGATGGTCGATGGTGCCGATGCCCGGCAGCAGCAGGGTCGTCAGCTTCGCGTGTTCGAGGACGTCCGCCGCGGCCTCGATCCACTCCTCGTCGCTGTGCGCGCCGAACCCGTAGTTCGCGCTCGATCCGCCGAGACCGTCGCCGTGCGCGACCTCGATGGCGGCGACTCCGGAGCGGTCGAGCGCGGCGACGATCCGGCGCACCTGGTCGACGGTGTACATGTGCCCCATCGCGTGCATGCCGTCGCGCAGGGTCACGTCCTGGACGTACAGCTTCATGAGGTCACCCATCCTCGGAGTGCGGCGACCGTCTCCGCGGTGCGGACCGCGGCGGAGGTCATGATGTCGAGATTGCCGGCGTAGTCGGGCAGGTAGTGGCCGGCGCCGAGCACCTCCAGGAACACCGAGACCCTGACCCCGGTGACCCGTCGCCCGAGGGCCGGGACGAGGGTGTCCTCGACCGGGTCGAACTGCACGTCCTGCTTGAGCCGGTAGCCGGGCACGTACTCCCGTACGGACTGTGCCATCCGCTGTACGGAGGCCACGATCCGGTACCGGTCCGCGCCCGACAGTTCGCCCTCGACGAGGCAGAAGACCGTGTCGCGCATGGCGAGCGGGGGCTCCGCGGGGTTGAGCACGATGATGGCCTTGCCGGCCTCGGCGCCGCCGACGAGCCGGATCGCCCTGCTCGTGGTCTCCGTGAACTCGTCGATGTTGGCCCGGGTGCCGGGACCGGCCGACCTCGACGCGATGGAGGCGACGATCTCCCCGTACGCGACCGGCGCGATCCGGGAGACGGCGGCCACGACCGGAATGGTCGCCTGGCCGCCGCAGGTCACCATGTTGAGGTCTGCCGCGTCCAGATGCTCGTCCAGATTGACCGACGGCACCACGAACGGCCCGAGAGCCGCGGGGGTGAGGTCGATCATCAGCTTGCCGTGCTCCGCGGCGAGCCGCGCGTTGCGCACATGGGCCTTGGCCGAGGTCGCGTCGAAGATGACCTTGATGTCGGCGAATTCGGGCATCGCCACGAGCCCGTCGACACCGCGATGCGTGGTGGCGACCCCCAGCCGGGCGGCGCGGGCCAGCCCGTCGGAGTCGGGGTCGATGCCCACCATCGCACCCATGCGCAGCGACTCGGAGAGCCGCAGCACCTTGATCATGAGGTCGGTTCCGATGTTGCCGGACCCGATGACGGCGACCGGAACGGTGCCGGATGCGGTGGAACTCACTTGGCCTCCTCCTCGATGACTGCCTCGACCTCGCCGAGTCCGTCCAGTGCCAGCCGGTACCGGCCCGGACCGCTGATCGGCACCATCGGGCCGAGCGCCCCGGACATCACCACGTCCCCGGCTCGCAACGGCTGCTCCCGCGCGGCCAGTTCACGCGCCAGCCAGGCCACGGCGACGACCGGGGAACCGAGGCAGGCGTGGCCGGCGCCGAAGGAGACCGGCTCACCGTCCCGCTGGAGCACCATCCCGACCCGGGAGAGGTCGAGCCCGTTCAGCGGGTACGCGGTGGTGCCCAGCACGACCGCGCCGCTGGAGGCGTTGTCGGCGACGGTGTCGGTGATGGCCAGGTCCCAGCCGGTGATCCGGGAGTCGACGATCTCGATGGCGGGCAGCACGAAGTCGGTGGCCCGCAGCACATCGGCGACGCCCGCGCCGGGCCGGTCGATGTCCCGGCCGAGCACGAAGGCGATCTCACCCTCCGCGCGAGGCTGGAGGAAGCGGTTCAGCGACAGCGGTTCGGTGTGCGCGTACATCATGTCGTCGAAGAGCACCCCGAAGTCCGGCCGGAACACATCGAACTGCTGCTGCACGGCAGGGGCGGTGAGACCGATCTTGGCACCCACCACCCGGGCCCCGGCCGCGCTTCTGGCGGAGGCGAGGCGCCGCTGCACCTCATAGGCGGCATCGATGTCGTCGCGGCCCAGGAACTCCCGGACGGGAGCGCACGGAGTGCCGGTGGCTGCCGCGGCCGCCAGGCGCGCCACGGCCGCGTCGATCCGTGCGGACAGGTCGGGGTCGTCGTGATCGGTCACAGCTGTACGCACACATTCGTCGGCTCGGTGTAGAAGTGCAGGGAGGACGCGCCGCCCTCGCGGCCGATGCCGGAGAGCCCGAAACCGCCGAACGGGGAGCGCAGATCGCGCAGGAACCAGGTGTTGACCCAGGCCATTCCGACGTTCATGGCCTGCGCCACCCGGTGACCGCGGCGCAGATCGTTGGTCCACACCGAGGCCGCGAGTCCGTACTCGGTGTCGTTGGCCAGGGCGACGGCCTCCGCTTCGGTGTCGAAGGGGATCAGGGCGGCCACCGGCCCGAAGATCTCCTCGCGCACCACCCGGTCCGCGTTGGTCAGCCCCGTCCACAGCGTCGGCTCGATCCAGGAACCGCCCGCGAGTCCGGGGCCCAGCTGTGGTACGCCGCCGCCGGTGAGCACGTTCGCCCCGGCCCGCTCGGCGAGCTCGAAGCAGCCCAGCACCTTGTCCCGGTGCGTCTGGGAGATCAGCGGTCCGGTGGTGGTCCGCTCGTCCGCCGGATCGCCCAGTCGCAGGCCCCGGGCCCGCTCCGCGAGTCCTTCGGCGATGTCGTCGAAGACCGAGCGCTGGACGTAGACCCGCTCGGTGCACAGGCAGACCTGACCGGTGTTGGTGAAGACCGATCTGGTCAGCCCGGTCAGCGCCTCGTCCAGGTCGACATCGTCGAAGACGACTGCGGCGTTCTTCCCGCCGAGTTCGAACGAGACCGGGCGGACCCGGGGCGCGACCGTCCTCATGACGTGCGAGCCCGTGGCGGACGAACCGGTGAAGGTCACGCCGTCGATCCCCGGGTGCGAGGTGACGTACTCGCCGGCGGAGCCGTCGCCGAAGCCGTGGACGACGTTGTACACCCCGGCGGGGAGCCCGACCTCGGCGAGCACCTCGGCCAGCAGCGTCGCGGTGGCGGGGGTCTCCTCGCTGGGCTTGACGACCAGGGCGTTGCCGCACGCCAGAGCCGGGGCGACCTTCCAGGTCAGCAGCAGGAGGGGCAGATTCCACGGGACGACGACCGCGACGACGCCGAGCGGCTTGCGCACCGCGTAGTTGAGTGCCTGGCGGCCGCCCGCGAGATCGGTGAGGAAGGACTCCTGCCCGGCGGCGGCCACCACGTCGGCGAAGGTGCGGAAGTTCGCCAGGGCACGCGCGACGTCGAGTTCCCGCGCCTGGGTCACCGGCTTGCCGGTGTCGGCGACCTCCGCGGCGACGAACTCCTCGAAGCGCTCCTCGATCCGGTCCGCGGCACGGCGCAGCAGCGCCGCGCGTTCCCGCACCGGCGTCGTCGCCCATCCGTCGTGCAGGGCCCGTCGGGCCGAAGCCACGGCGCGGTCCACCAGCGCCCTGTCCGCCTCGTGCACCCGGGCGAACGTCCGGCCGGTGGCGGGGTCGGTCTTGTCGAAGCTGCGTTTCTCGTCGGGCTCCACGAACCGCCCGGCCACGAAGTTGCGGATCCACCGCCCAGTCTCTGCCGTCATGCCTCCCACTCTGATGCGCACAGCCATGCCGGACAAATGCGATTCCTGCGCGTAGCCATACCGGAAATGGCATAGCTGGTTCGCAGTGCGGTGGCAGGGAGGCCGGACCTTGCGATGGCGTTCCGCTATATCCAAACGGGTATGCCGAGTCTCGGATTCGTTATTTGTGCGTCATGTCTCAGGGCATCAGGATCCACGGTTAACGACGGGTGAAGCCCGGCCGTCGTAGCGGCTGTCCGGGGCGAACCGCCCACAGCCCGCCATCCAAGTGATAGGTCACCCCGTGAACACTTCACCTCGCGAAGAACGCTCGGGCGGCGCCCGAGCCACTGCCGGCAGAACCGCCCTCGCCACGCTGGCGGGCACCACGCTGGAGTGGTACGACTTCTTTCTCTACGGCACGGCCGCGGCGCTCATCTTCAACCAGCAGTTCTTCCCCTCGCTGAGCCCGGCCGCCGGCACCCTGGCCGCCTTCAGCACCTTCGCCGTCGGTTTCATCGCACGTCCGCTCGGCGGTCTGGTCTTCGGCCACTATGGAGACCGCATCGGCCGCAAGGCGACGCTGGTGGTCTCCCTCGTCCTGATGGGCATCGGTTCCACGCTCATCGGCGCCATCCCGAGCTACGACACCATCGGCTTCTGGGCCCCGGTCCTCCTGGTCGCCCTGCGTATCGTCCAGGGCATCGGACTCGGCGGCGAGGGAGCCGGAGCGACCCTGATGTCGATGGAACACGCACCACAGGGCAGGAAGAACCTGTACGCCGGGTTCCCGCAGATGGGCACACCGGGCGGACTGGTCCTGGCCAACGTCGTCTTCCTGGTCACCAACTCGGTCCTGGGCGACCACGCGTTCACCTCGTGGGGCTGGCGCATCCCGTTCCTGCTCAGCTTCGTACTGGTCGCCGTGGGCCTGGTGATCCGGCTGCGGGTGACCGAATCCCCGTCCTTCGCCCGCGCACGCGCCCAGGGCGAAGTCGTCGGCTTCCCGCTCGCCGAATCCCTCAAGGTCGGCTTCCCCAGGCTCGGGCTGACCCTGCTCGCCGTCGTGGCGAACTCGGCCGTCGCCTATGTGTTCATGGTCTTCACCCTGTCCTACGGCTCCCAGCACCTCCACTACGACAAGCAGTTCCTCATCCTGAGCGTCACCGTCGCGGCGGCCCTGTGGTTCGTGACCATTCCGGTGTGGACGGCATTCGCCGACCGGCACGGCAGACGGACGATGTTCCTCGCCGGATCCGCCGCCATCCTCGTCTGGTGCGTCGCCTTCTTCCCGCTCCTCGATACCGGCAACTCCGTGCTCGCGGTGGTGGCTCTGCTCGGGATGGGCCTCATCATCCCGGTCACCCACTGTGTGCAGGGCAGCATCATCGTCGACACCTTCCCCGTCAACGTCCGCTACTCGGGCTCCTCGATGATCCTGCAGGGCGGCGCCATCCTCGGCGGCGGTCTCGCCCCCATGATCTCCACGGCGCTGTTCAACTCGGGCGGGTCGTCGACCGGGGTGACGTGGTACCTCGTCGGGATCTGCGCCATCAGCCTGGCCGGCGCCGTGGCCCTGTTCCGTCTGGTGCCCGAAGAGGCGCCCGAACCCCTGCGGGCCCCGGTGGAATCGCTCTCCGGGGGCAGCGCGTGACCGGCCCCGCCGTGGTCCGGTCCGGCCCGGTCCGCTACGCCGTGGCCGAACGCTTCGCACGGCCCCGACCGGTGGGCGCTCACGACACCCGCCCGCCGAGCGGTGAGATCTGCCCGCAACTGCCGTCCCGGCTCGACGCGGTCATGGGGCCACCGCACGACCGGCGCCCACAGGGCGAGGACTGCCTGAATCTGACGGTCACCACACCCGCCCGCGACACCGCGGCGCGGCCGGTCATGGTCTGGTTCCACGGCGGCGGGTTCAGCAGCGGCGCCGGCCTCATGGACTGGTACGACGGCGGCCCACTCGCCACCGAGGGCGAGGTCGTCGTCGTGTCCGTCAACTACCGCCTGGGCGCGCTCGGATACCTCTGCCTCGACGGGCTCGCCGAGGGCAACCTCGGCCTGTACGACCAGCTCGAAGCGCTCCGCTGGGTGAACAGGCACATCGCCGGGTACGGAGGCGACCCCGACGACGTCACCGTCTTCGGACAGTCCGCCGGGGCGCTCTCCATCCGGCTGCTGATGGCGCTGCCCGAGGCCCAGGGGCTGTTCCACCGCGCGATCCTGCAGAGCGCACCGCTGGCGATCGCGACACGGTCCCGGGCCGACGCCGCCGCCCTCGGCCGGATCTTCACCGAACGGCTCGCGGTCCACGCCCCCGGCGCCGACCCGCGGACGGCCGACCCCGCCGCCCTCCTCGCGGCCCAGCGGGACACGGCCCTGGCCCACCGGGAACGCTCCGGCTCCACCCTGGAGCCACCGTTCGGACCCGTCGGGACCGGCCATACCGGCCTCGACACGCACGTGCGTGGCATGGACATCATGTACGGCTGGAACGCGGACGACATGTCCGCCTTCCCCGGCGGGGCGAGCAAGAACGGCGACCCGGCCGAGCCGACCCGCCGGATGTACGCCGAACCGCTCGCCGCGTTCGGCCGACGGCTCGCGCGGGCCGGGGCCCGCGTCCACGCCTACCGACTGGACTGGCGCCCGGCAGGATCCGCGTTCGGCGCCACCCACTGCGTGGAACTGCCGCTGCTCCTCGGCTCCCGGGCCGCCTGGCGACAGTCCCCGATGCTGGGGGACACCACTTGGGAGGAGGTGGACGAGCTGGGCCGGGCGATGCGCGCCACCTGGACCGCCTTCGCCCGCACCGGTCGTCCCGGCACGGTTGCCCCACCCCTGACCTGCCACGAGATCCCCGCCCCGCGGCCGTAGGGGCCCGACGGGTCCCGCCTACCGTTCCGCCGCACCCATGACGGGGTCGAGCAGTTCGACGACCCGGAACCGTTCGGCGACGACCATGGTGTCGTCGTCGACCGTGAACTCCGGGTCGCCGAGCGCCTCCCGCATCTCCTGGCTGTGCCAGAACTTCTCGTGGCCCGCACGCCACTCGGCCACCGAGGTGTCGCCCTCGCCCTCGTCGATCGCATGCTGAAGATCGATGTCCCCGAGGCGCAGCACCCGCACCTCCGTCACCTCCAGTACCGCGGTCTCCCGGCCGTCCGAGTCGATCAGGGCGGACCGCTCACCCACCGGGGGCAGCTCCTCCTTCTCCGCCTCGTACTCCGCGAGCAACCCGGTCGTCGACACCTTCTCACCGGCGAGCACCGCCGCCACCAACCGGTCGCGCAACGGCCCGGGGAAGGTGAGCAGAAAGGGCTTGAGGGGTTCACGGTTCGACATGGCACCAAGTCTGACATGTTCGGCCGGGCGCGGCGCCGGGACGCGCCCCCGATCGGGGGTCGTCAACTGTGTGGTGAACGGGCGGAGTTGGTATCGGGTACGGGCAGGCGCCCGCGGCCCCCGGCGCAACACGGGAAGCCGGCGCTCGAGAATCGGGACCGTGCCGGCCGGGCACATGGCCAAGGCGCTCGCCGACCCGGAGGCACGCCGTGGCACGCGTACCGGGTCGGTCGAGCGCCATCGGGCACGGTCCCGGCACGCGCTGTGGGGGGAGGACCGTGCGGGCAGCCGCTCGCTAGAGGACCAGCGACAGCAGCAGGATGAAGGCCAGCGAGACCACGGAGATGATGGTCTCCATCACCGACCAGGTCTTGATCGTCTGACCGACGTTCATTCCGAAGTACTCCTTCACCAGCCAGAATCCGGCGTCATTGACATGGCTGAAGAAGAGTGAGCCCGCGCCGACGGCGAGGACCAGCAGGGCGGCGTGGGACGTCGACATGTCCGCGGCCAGCGGGGCGACCAGGCCGGCCGCCGAGATGGTCGCCACCGTCGCCGAGCCGGTCGCGAGCCGGATCGCGACGGCGATCAGCCAGCCCAGCAGCAGCGCCGGGATCGACCAGTCCTTGGAGAAGTCCAGGATCATCTGGCCCACACCGGCGTCGATGAGCGTCTGCTTGAAACCGCCGCCCGCACCCACGATGAGCAGCACGCCCGCGATCGGGGCGAGGGACTTCTCGACGGTGGTGGAGAGCCGGCCCTTGGAGAAACCGGCCGCCCGGCCCAGCGTGAACATGCCGACTATGACGGCCGCGAGCAGCGCGATCAGCGGCGAGCCGATCACATCGGTGATCCGCTGGACGTGGTTCTCCGGGTCGTCCACGACGATGTCGACCAGGGCCTTGACCAGCATCAGCACGACGGGCAGCAGAATCGTCGCCAGGGTGGCGCCGAAGCCGGGACGACGGTCCAGCTCCTCCGAGGGGCGCTGCGGGATCATCTTCTCCGGCGCCTTGATGTCCACCCAGCGGGCGGCGTAGCGGGAGAAGACCGGGCCCGCGATGATCACGGTCGGGACGGCCACCAGCACACCCAGCGCCAGCGTGACACCGAGGTTGGCACCGAGGGCGTCGATCGCCACCAGCGGGCCGGGGTGCGGGGGAATCAGTCCGTGCATCACGGAGAGACCGGCCAGCGCCGGGATACCGATCCGCATCAGGGAGTAGTTGCCGCGCTTGGCGACGAGCAGCACCACCGGGATCAGCAGCACGATCCCGACCTCGAAGAACAGCGGCAGACCGATGATCGAGGCGATCAGGACCATCGCCCACGGCATGGCCCGCCCGCTCGCCTTCGCCAGGATCGTGTCGACGATCTGGTCCGCGCCGCCGGAGTCGGCGAGCAGCTTGCCGAGAATGGCACCGAGCGCGATGAGGACACCGACACCCGCGACGGTCGAGCCGAGGCCGGCGGTGAAGCTGGCGATCGTCTTGGCCGGTGCGGCGCCGGCGAAGGAGCCGAGCGCCAGCGAGCCGATGGTCAGCGCGAGGAACGCGTGCATCTTGAACTTGGTGATGAGCAGAACGATGACGGCGATGCCCGCCAGGACGGCGATGCCCAACTGCGCGTTGCCTGCCGAAGTGATGGGTTCGACGGCGTCCGCTGCCAGCATCTCGACGCTGAGACTGGTCACGGTGGTGATCCTTAGTTATCGAGCCGGCGCAACGCGGCGACGGCTCGCTGGGTGATTTCTTCGGGGGTGCCGGACACATCGACCGAGACGCCGGCCTCGTCCTCCTGCAGCGGCTGCAGGGTGGCGAACTGCGAGTCGAGCAGTGCGGTGGGCATGAAATGGCCCTTGCGCTCCGCCATGCGCGCCTCGATCAGAGCCCGGTCGCCGGTCAGGTGGAGGAAGACGGCGCCGGGCGCCTCGGCCCGCAGCCGGTCCCGGTAGACGCGCTTGAGCGCCGAACTGCTCACCACTCCGCCGAGCCCCGCCCGTCCGTGCGCCCACTGGCCGATCGCATCGAGCCAGGGCCACCGGTCGGAGTCGTCCAGCGGTGTGCCGGCCGACATCTTGGCGATGTTCGCCGCGGGATGGAAGTCATCGCCCTCGGCGTACGGAACGCCGAGTTCGGCGGCGAGCAGGGGGCCGATCGTGGTCTTGCCGGTCCCTGCGACGCCCATCACCACGACGACGTGGGGGGTGCTCATTGGTGGTGCCTCGCTGTCCTCTTCGACGTCTTCCTCGACATCGGTCCGTCGCGCTACTGAAACCCATACGTACGACTTATTCAAGATGCTGTGACATAAACGTCGTACTTTTTGTTCCTCAAGGGGGCCCCGTAGGCTGGTGGCCATGACCACACAGGGCCCTGGGCTGCATACACATGTGCTGGACACCCTGGGCCTGGAGATCGCCGCGGGGGAGCACCGGCCGGGGCAGGTACTGCGCACCGACGAGCTGGCCCAGCGCTTCGACGTCTCGCGCACGGTCGTACGCGAAGTGGTCCGCGTCCTGGAATCCATGCACCTGGTCGAGTCCCGGCGCCGGGTCGGCGTGACCGTGCGTCCGACCGAGGCGTGGAACGTCTACGATCCGCAGGTCATCCGATGGCGGCTGGCCGGCGCCGACCGGCCGCGCCAGCTGCGCTCCCTGACCGTGCTGCGCTCGGCGATCGAACCGGTCGCGGCCGGGCTCGCCGCCCGCAACGCGACCCCGGAGCAGTGCGCCGCCCTCACCGAGTGCGCGCTCGGCATGGTCGCCACCTCGCGCGGCCAGCAGCTGGAGGGCTATCTGGAGCACGACATCGCGTTCCACCGGATCGTGCTCAACGCCTCCGGCAACGAGATGTTCGCCCGACTCGGCGATGTCGTCGCCGAGGTCCTGGCGGGACGAACCCACCACCAGGTGATGTTCGAGGACCCGGACCCGGCCGCGGTCACGCTCCACGTACGGCTCGCCGAAGCCGTGCGCGAGGGCGACACGGTGGCGGCGGAGCGGCTGACGAAGGAGATCGCGGTGGGCGCCCTGCACGAGCTGGACGTACTCGCGCCCTGAGGCCCGTACCGCGAGCCTGAGGGATTCCTCCCATTACCGCCCCCGCGGGAAGAACCCGCGGGGGCGGTCGGCAGGGGCCGGGGCGGCGGGTCAGCCGCCGTGCCCCGGGTGGCCGCCGTGCCCGGCGCCGTGGTCGAACTTCATCGCCTCCGGCGGCATCACCACGAACGGCCGCATCATGCCCATGTCCTCGTGCTCCAGCAGATGGCAGTGGTACATGAACCGCCCGTACGCCCCGTCGAAGGTGCCGAGCACCTTCACCAACTGCCCCGGGGGCACCCGGAAGACGTCCTTCCAACCCTGCTCGTTCGGCGGCGTCGGGATCTTGGTGCCGTGGTCGAACGCCACGGGGGAGCGGGTTCCGCCGACCGCGGGATCGAAGCCGTCCAGCGTGTAGGCCTCCCGGCCCATCACCTGGAAGTCCGTCAGATGGATGTGCATCGGATGCGTCGGGCCGCCCAGGTTGAGGAACGACCACTGTTCGTATGCGCCCTTGCCGACGGTGAAGCCGAGCCCGTCGTTGAACGTCCGGGCGATCCTGCGGTACGTGCGCACCGTGCCGTCCTCGCCCCGCACCTGGATGACCCCGTCCGAGGGCACCCGCACATCGGCGCCCTCCTCGACCTCGGCCATCTCCCAGATCTCCGGGTGGCCGCCGCCTCCGACCGTGCCCGGCGCCGTGAGCACGACGAGCCGGTGCCCGTGCTCCACCCGGCCGTGTTCGTACCGCCGGAAGGAACCGGACAGCACCTCGGGCAGCTCGAAACCGTCCCGCCGCCCCGTCTCCCGCACCCGGAACTCCATCACCTGCGGGAACGGCACACTCGCCGCCGGATCCGGCACCCCCGCCGCGAGCCTGCCCCGGTTGACCAGGCGGACCCGGCGGCCGGCCAGCGCCGAGAAGTCGATCAGCAGATCCATCCGCTCGGCCGGGGCGATCGTCAGCTGCGGCAGCCCCTCGTCGAAGTCGACCGGCACCGGGCGCGGCAACAGCCCGCCGTCGCTGCCGATCTGCCGGATCACGCCCGGGACCGGATTGTTCTCGTCGTCGACCAGCACCAGATCGTAGATCCGGGCATTGGACGCGTTGACGAGCCGGAAGCGGTACCACCCGTCGTCCACGTCGAGGTGCGGCCAGATGCGGCCGTTGACCGTCGTGTACGGGCCGAGGAACGGAATGGACACCGGCTTCCCGGTCTCCGGGTGGGCCTCCACGACCACCGTCGTCTTGTGCAGCAGCCGCCCGTTGAGCCGGCCGTCCTCGTCGGTGTCCAGGTTGCGGTCGGCGAGAATCAGCGGCAACTCCCGCTCTCCGGACGGCAGACCGAGCGCGTCCTCCTCGTCGTCCCTGATCAGATACGTACCGACGAGCCCCGCGTAGACATTCCACCGGGTGATGTTCATGGCGTGGTCGTGGTACCACCACTGGGCGGCCTGGTGGTCGTTCGGGTACTCCGAGAGCTGCGCGTCGCCGAAGCCGACGGCGTTGTCCGCCCAGCCGTCGTTCCCGCCACCGGTCTGCGCGCCGTGCAGATGCGTCACCGTCCAGGCGGGCAGCGCGGCCACATCCGCGTTCGGCTCGGCCCCGTCGCGACCGGGCCGGTTGTGCGGCAGCGGCTCGCCCGGCTTCACCGGGCCGACCTCCACGGCGGTGACCGGGTACTCGCTGCACCTGGGGATGCGGTTGGTCCAGGCGATCCTGATCCGCTCCCCGCGCCGTACCTCGATGGTCGGCCCCGGCACCGTGCCGTTGTACCCCCACATCAGCGTCGGCGGCAGCTGCGCGTGCAGCCGCACCCAGGTGGGTGACAGGGCGATCTCGGTCTCGCGGAGCACGTCGCCGCTTCCCGGGCGCAGCACCGGCGGCACGGGCAACGCGTCGGTGTACGGCACGAGTCCGCCGACGGGCGCGCCGGGCGCGGTCGCTCCGGGAGCCGGTCCGGGCCCGGCGACCCGCTCGCTGATCTTCTCCGTGATCTCGGCAATCTCGGTCAAGGTGCTTCCCCCGTGATCCGTCATTCCTCTGCGGTCGGACCAGCGGACCCCTGCCCCCGCAGGTATCGGTTCCGCGGTCCCTCTGCATCGAAGGACCCCCTGGGGGCCGACGAAGTTCAGCAGTCGGCATCATCTGACCGGAACCGGTACATCCCGACGGGCGGACGGCAGTCGTTTCCCGCCAATGCGGCGCGCCGCCGTGACACCCTCACGGGGCGTACGGTTGTTCGTGTTCGATCTTCGCGAAATGATGGAAACAGGGAGACCACGGTATGGCGCAGCAGGTGCAAGGGGTCATCGCACCGGGAAAGAACGAGCCGGTACGGGTGGAGACGATCGTGATCCCGGACCCGGGCCCCGGCGAGGCCGTGGTGAAGATCCAGGCGTGCGGCGTGTGCCACACCGATCTGCACTACAAGCAGGGCGGCATCAACGACGACTTCCCGTTCCTGCTCGGCCATGAGGCCTCGGGCGTGGTGGAGTCCGTCGGCGAGGGCGTCACGGATGTCGAGCCCGGCGACTTCGTCGTCCTCAACTGGCGTGCCGTGTGCGGACAGTGCCGCGCGTGTCTGCGCGGCCGCCCCTGGTACTGCTTCAACACCCACAACGCCGAGCAGAAGATGACCCTGCTCGACGGCACGGAACTGTCACCGGCGCTCGGCATCGGCGCCTTCGCCGAGAAGACCCTGGTCGCCGCCGGTCAGTGCACCAAGGTCGACCCGGAGGTCTCCCCGGCCGTCGCCGGACTGCTCGGCTGCGGCGTGATGGCCGGCATCGGCGCCGCCATCAACACCGGGCAGGTCGGCCGCGGCGACTCGGTCGCCGTGATCGGCTGCGGCGGCGTCGGTGACGCGGCGATCGCGGGCGCGCGGCTGGCGGGCGCGGCGAAGATCATCGCCGTGGACATCGACGACCGCAAGCTGGAGACGGCGAAGGCGATGGGCGCCACGCACACCGTCAACTCCCGCTCCACCGACCCGGTCGACGCGATCCGCTCCCTGACCGGCGGCAACGGCGCGGATGTCGTCATCGAGGCGGTCGGCCGCCCGGAGACGTACAAGCAGGCCTTCTACGCCCGCGACCTCGCCGGCACCGTCGTCCTGGTCGGTGTCCCGACCCCGGAGATGCAGGTGGAACTGCCGCTCATCGACGTCTTCGGCCGCGGCGGCTCGCTCAAGTCCTCCTGGTACGGCGACTGCCTCCCCTCGCGCGACTTCCCGATGCTCATCGACCTGCACCAGCAGGGCCGGATCGACCTCGGTGCGTTCGTCACCGAGACCATCGGACTCGGCGACATCGAGCAGGCCTTCGACCGGATGCACGAAGGTGACGTGCTGCGCTCGGTGGTGATTCTCTGATGGCCGCCCGCATCGACCACCTCGTCACCTCCGGAACCTTCGCCCTCGACGGCGGGGAGTGGGACGTCGACAACAACGTCTGGATCGTCGGCGACGACAGCGAGGCGATCGTCATCGACGCCGCCCACGACGCCGCCGCCATCGAGTCCGCGCTGAACGGCCGTACGCTGCGCGCCATCGTCTGCACGCACGCGCACAACGACCACATCGACGCGGCCCCGGCGCTCGCCGACGCCACCGGCGCACCGATCCTGCTCCACCCCGACGACCTGCCGCTGTGGCAGCAGACCCACCCGGACCGCGCCCCGGACGGCGAACTGGCCGACGGGCAGGAGCTGGAGATCGCCGGGACGACGCTCCGAGTCCTGCACACGCCCGGTCATGCCCCGGGCGCCGTCTGTCTGTACGCCCCCGAGCTGTCCACCGTCTTCACCGGCGACACGCTCTTCCAGGGCGGGCCGGGCGCCACCGGGCGGTCGTTCTCGCACTTCCCGACCATCGTCGACTCCATCCGGGACCGGCTGCTCAGCCTTCCGCCAAAGACCACGGCCCGGACCGGACACGGCGACTCCACCACCATCGGCGCGGAGGCCCCGCATCTGGACGAGTGGATCGCCCGCGGTCACTGAGAACGGCGGCTCACCGGTCCGGCCACGCGGAGAGCCGCTGCCCGCTCTCGAAGCGGCGCGGCTCGCCCGTGACCGGATCGGTGAATTCCAGCAACCGGGCGAGGAGCTGGAGAGGGCGCGACCAGTCGTCGGTCGCTCCCTCCGGCCGGACCACGGGGTACACCGGATCGTGGACGAGCGGCAGTCCCAGGCTGTTCATGTGGACCCGCAGCTGATGGGTGCGCCCGGTGGCGGGCAGCAGCCGGTAGCGGCCCAGCCCCTCCCGGTGCTCCAGCAGCTCGATCCGGCTCTCGCTGTTCGGCTCGCCCGGCTCCTCGCGGGCGGCGATGACGCCGCGCTCCTTGACGATGCGGCTGCGCACGGTCCGCGGGAATTCCAGGCCGGGATCGTACGGTGCCACCGCCTCGTACCCCTTGCGCACCAGGCGGTCCCGGAACAGCGTCTGGTACGCGCCCCGCTCCCCGGGCCGGACGACGAAGAGGACGAGGCCCGCGGTCAGCCGGTCCAGCCGGTGTGCGGGCTGCAGCTCCGGCAGGTCCAGCTCACGGCGCAGCCGGGCCACCGCCGTCTCGGTGATGTGCCGGCCGCGCGGCGTCGTCGCCAGGAAGTGCGGCTTGTCGGCGACGACGAGATGCGCGTCGCGGTGGACCACACCGACCGGGAACGGCACCGGCTCCTCCGGCGCGAAGTCCCGATGGAACCAGATGTACCCGCCCGCGGCGTACGGCTCGTCGGCGGACACCGGCCCGCGCACGGAGACGAACCGGCCCTCGGTGAGCATGGCGTCCACCCGCGCCGCCCCGATCGCGCCCGCGAACCGTGCCAGCAGATGATCGCGGACCGTCGCCCACCGCCCGTCCGGATCCTCGGGAAGGCGCAGCCGGACCGGATCGATCCCGTCCCGCTGCGGCAGTGGCGCCGACGGGGGCTTCGCGCGCCCCCTCATCGGCGTGCGCCTGCCGGTACGGCGGTGAACATGGTGCGGTGGGCCCCTCTTGTCGTCTCCCGGGTGTGCGCACAGTATCGCCCGTTCCACCCGCCCGCCGGGGCCCTGCCCCCGGACTCAGACGCTCGGTGACGTCACCTTCTCCGGGCCGCACCCGATGCGCTCGGCCTCGGCGGCGACATAGCCGGGCAGCAGCCGACGAGCGAGGTCGATGTCCTTGTCCGTCGGCCGGCCCAGCTGCTCCACCATGAAGATCACGGGCCCGGTCTGGCAGCTCGCCCGGTAGACGGCCCGCGATCCGTCGAGCCGGCCGAACCCCCTTGGAGCCCTTGAGCGGCAGACCGGCCTTGCGCGTCTGGCCGGAGAAGATCTCGGTCAGCGCCGAGTCCGTCACCGTGGTCATCCGCACGAGGGGTTCGTAGCCCCCACTCGCCTCGCAGACCCGGGCGGGCCCGCCGTCGTCGCTGACGCGAGTCTGCCGCAGAGCCTTGCGGTACGCCGCAGGGACGGTGAGGCCCTTGACGCCGCAGAAGGCATCGGTCTCCGTTTCCTGCCGGTCCACCCAGGCCGGCAGGGCGCGAGGTATCCGGTAGGTGCCGGAGCAGCCGAATTCGCGGATGACCCCATTGGTCGCCTCCACCACCGCGCGGGTCAGGGCGGCGCGGTCCCTCCGGTCGTACTCCGACCCGTCGTCCAGTCCGGCCAGTCCCATGCCGATGTCCACCACGGTGGAACCGGTGAACCCGTGCCGGCCCGTGCAGGTCTGCGGCAGCGCCAGCCAGGCACGCGAGGCCGAGGTCATCCCGGGCAGCCCGTCGCCGAGCGACACCATGCCTGCCGCGAGGAACTCCTGCGGCCACTCGTGCGCGTCGGTGCCCCGGAGGCCGTCCAGCTCGTGCACCCGCAGGGTCACCTGACGGCGGGGATCGCCGTCCTTGTAGCTGGTGATGCGGCACTGCCCGAACGACGGTCCCTGCCCGCGCGGACTGGCCTTCAGGGACTCCTCCTCGACCTCGGTCCGGCGGTCGCCGAAGAGGTCCGACATCGTCGTGTCGCCGAGCGAGTCCCAGCAGGGGGCGGGACCGAGCAGCGGGAGCGTGTCCGTCCGCCAGGCCACCGCAGCGGCGCCGAGGAGCGCGCCGACCAGACCGGCGGCGGTGACGGCGAGGGCGGTGCGGCTGCGGAACAGGCGGCGCAGTACGGGAGGGCGCCCGGGAGCGGGCTCGGGGGACGGGCCGGGCCGGGGCTCCTGCGCCTGCTCCCCCTGCTCTTCCCGTTCTTCCTCCCGAGGAGCCGAGGGCTGTACCCCTTCCCGAGGAACCGGGGTCTGCTCGTCGTCCACTGCCGATGCCCTGCACTCCGCGGTCTCTTCGCCGTTCACGCGACCTCACCGGCCTCGCACCCGATGCGCCTGCTCACGGACTCGGTGAAGTCCGTGAACACCTGCCGGTCGTGTTCGTGCGCACCCTTCAGCCCCGGCTCGACGTTTCCGTAGAACACCGTCTGCCGCCCGTGGCACTCGGCGCGTACGAGCCCCTTGTCGGCTCCTTCGGGAAGCCCCTTGAACAGCGCGACCATGCGCGGCTCGCCCGCCATCACGAACTGCGCCGCCGGCTCGTCCGGCTCCCCCCGAGCGCGCCACACCACCGAACAGGTCTCTGAAGGCGCTCGGCGACCACCCCGACCTGTTCCCGGTACCGGGAACCCTGGCCGAAATCGAGGGTCAGCCCGGGTATCCGGCACAGCGGGTTCCCGGCGGTCTCGTCGTCCTCGGCGACCGTCACGATGGGCGATGTCGCGTTCAGGGGCTTGTCCGGTGCGCAACCGGCCTCACGCATACCGGTGTTGGCGGCATCCAGCAGCATCCGGGTGACGTCGGACCGGCTGCCGATCGTGAACGGCATGTTCACTCTTCCCAGATGGCCGTCACCGGTGCTCTCGCTGTGGATCGTCACCGCGGACGGCCTGCCGTCCACGTCGCATCCGGCGGGCAGCACCAGCATGGCCCGGTCACCGGCGACCAACCCGTCGAGCCCGTCGGGCAGTCGGGAGGCCGAGCCGTCGAAGTACCGGGCCGTCCAGGCGCGATGCTCCGCGACCCCGGTGGGAACCGGACCGTATTCGACCGTCACCTGTTCCTTGAACCTGAGCGGCTCGTCCGAGGCGTCGTCGGGGACCGTGGAGGTCACCGCGACGGAAGTACGAAGATCGCGCAAAACCTTGATGCTACGTCGTCCGGCTTCCCGGGGCGGATCCGGGCCTCGCCCGCCCGGTTCGGCCCAACACCGTGACCACGAAGGAGAATTCCGCGGCCTCCGCGTCGAGCCGGTGCTCCGACGGTGCACGCGGGAGCCCCGCCGGCCCGTTGCGACGTCCGGCGCGCGCGGATTGCGGTTGTTCTCCCCCCGAAGCGTCGGGACCGGGCCGTGCGAACGACGCGTCCTCGCGGGCGGCGCCCGGCGAGAGCCGCCGGGCGCCACTCCCCGTTCGGCGCGATCCGCCCGGCATCCGACCCGGCCCACGGGACGCCGGTGCGGTGAACCGATTCAACAAGGATGGCCCGGCCGGGCCCGTGAGCAGCCGGACGGGTACAACGCAGAAGTGCCGATCAGGATCTCTCCTGATCGGCACTTGGCTCTGTGTCCGAGGGGGGACTTGAACCCCCACGCCCGATAAAGGGCACTAGCACCTCAAGCTAGCGCGTCTGCCATTCCGCCACCCGGACAAGGTGTCTGTCTTGCGGGCCTGGCCCGTTCCGACGTGGAAAACAATAGCAAACATTCGGGGGTGCTCGATCACGCCAGGGGGAGCGTGAAGGGCGCATGACGGGGGGTGGGGGGCCTTGGGCGTGCGGGCCGGGCGCGGGAGGATGAGGGGGAGCACCTCAGCGACAGTGGAAGGAACCAGTGTGAGCGAGACCAACGCGGCCCGGACCGTCTCGGGCGAGGACGAGGTCGTGGACCTCTGTCGTGAGCTGATCCGGATCGACACCAGTAACTACGGGGACCACTCGGGACCGGGGGAGCGGGTCGCCGCCGAGTACGTCGCGGAGAAGCTCGCCGAGGTCGGGCTGGAGCCGCAGATCTTCGAGTCCCACAAGGGCCGGGCCTCCACCGTGGCGCGGATCGAGGGCGAGGACCCGTCCAAGCCCGCCCTGCTGATCCACGGCCACACCGATGTGGTTCCTGCCAATGCCCACGACTGGACGCACCACCCGTTCTCCGGCGAGGTCGCGGACGGCTGTGTGTGGGGCCGCGGCGCGGTCGACATGAAGGACATGGACGCGATGACCCTCGCGGTCGTCCGTGACCGGATGCGCAGCGGGCGCAAGCCTCCGCGCGACATCGTGCTGGCCTTCCTCGCGGACGAGGAGGCCGGCGGCACATACGGCGCGCGGTACCTCGTGGACAAGCACCCGGGCCTTTTCGAGGGTGTCACCGAGGCGATCGGCGAGGTCGGCGGTTTCTCCTTCACGGTGAACGAGAAGCTGCGGCTCTACCTCGTCGAGACGGCCGAGAAGGGCATGCACTGGATGCGGCTCACCGTGGACGGCACCGCCGGTCACGGCTCGATGACCAATGACGACAACGCGATCACCGAGCTCTGCGAGGCGGTCGGACGGCTCGGGCGGCACAAGTGGCCGGTCCGGGTGACCAAGACCGTACGGTCCTTCCTCGACGAGCTGTCCGATGCGCTCGGCACCCCGCTCGACCCGGAGGACATGGATGCCACGCTCGCCAAGCTGGGCGGCATCGCCAAGATGATCGGCGCCACGCTCCGCAACTCCGCGGCTCCCACCATGCTCGGCTCCGGCTACAAGGTGAACGTGATCCCCGGACAGGCCACCGCCCATGTGGACGGCCGTTTCCTGCCCGGATTCGAAGACGAGTTCCTGGCCGACCTGGACCGGATCCTCGGCCCGCGGGTGAAGCGCGAGGACGTGCACGGGGACAAGGCGCTGGAGACCAGTTTCGACGGCTCGCTCGTCGATGCGATGCAGATCGCCCTCAAGGCCGAGGACCCGATCGCCCGTGCGGTCCCTTACATGCTCTCCGGTGGCACCGACGCCAAGTCCTTCGACGACCTCGGTATCCGCTGCTTCGGATTCGCCCCGCTGAAGCTGCCGCCGGAGCTCGACTTCGCGGGCATGTTCCACGGTGTGGACGAGCGTGTTCCGGTGGACGGTCTGCAGTTCGGTGTGCGGGTGCTCGACCGTTTCATCGACAACTGCTGACTCCCGCCGCCCGGCTCCGGCGCCCAGCCGGTCCCACGGTGATTCTCCGGCGATTTTTCGCGCCAACAATCGTCTGTGTGTGCGCATTTGACCGGAACGAGTGAAAGGAACCATACGCTCGTAGCCCAATTACCCCTTCCTCGTTACAAGTGATGCGGTCCGCGGCTGGGACCGCATTGCCAACTAGGAGGAATAATGATCAAGAAGGTCGTCGCTGCTGCGGCTGTCACTGGTGGTCTGGTGCTCGCGGGTGCGGGCATGGCCGTCGCGGACTCCGGTGCCCAGGGCGCCGCAGTCGGCAGCCCCGGTGTGATCTCGGGCAACACCGTCCAGGCGCCCGTCCACGTGCCGGTGAACGCGTGTGGCAACACGATCTCCGTGGTCGGGCTGCTGAACCCCACCTTCGGCAACACCTGCACGAACGCCTGATGTTGTGCGTCAACCCGTAAGGGTTTGAATCCGGTCGGCCCCGAAGTGCACGCCATGCGCTCCGGGGCCGCTGGGTACTCCGCCCCCGCACGGTCAAGTCCGGGGGTATTCCGGAAGGCAGAAGGCAGGAAACAACCTATGCGACAGGTCACGCGTAAAGGCCTGATCACCGTGGCAGCCGCGGGCGGCGTGCTCGCGCTGGGCGGCGGCTACGCGCACGCCGACGCGGGAGCGTCCGGCGGCGCATCGAATTCCCCGGGGGTGATTTCAGGGAATTCGGTCCAGATTCCGGTCCACGTACCGGTCAATGTCTGCGGCAACTCCGTGAGCGTCGTGGGACAGCTCAACCCGGCGGCGGGAAACGCCTGCGGAAACAATTCGCACAGCGCCGCGTCCGGCCGGCACGCCTCGGGCAACCAGGTGTCCGCGGACCGGACCCAGGCCCAGCGGGCGGGGACCGGCAAGCACCGGGCCGTCACGGGCGACGCCGGGAGCGGGGCGACGGCCGAGGGGGTCGCGCAGGGCTCGCCCGGTGTGCTCTCGGGCAACAACATCGCGGCGCCCATCGACATCCCCGTGAACGCCTGCGGGAACAGCGTCACCATCGGCGGGCTGCTCAACCCCGCCACCGGCAACGTGTGCGAGAACGACACGGATGTCGTCACACCGCCGGTCGGCACTCCGGTCACCCCGGTCACCGAGCACAAGCCGCCGGCACCGGGACCGCGAACCGTGCCGAACGCGCCCGAGGTACAGAGCGTCGCGGAACTCGCACACACCGGAGCGGGCGGGCTCGACCTGCTGATTCCGGCCGGCGCGGGCCTGCTGCTGGCAGGCGCGGGCACGGTGCTCTACCGCCGCGCCCGGATGTCCGCGTAACGGACCGGGCCGGCGAGGCGAGCAAGGCGAAGGGAGCGGGTCCCGCGACTGCGGGGCCCGCTTCCGTCTCACCAGGTGGCCCGGAGTTGGCGGATGATCCGTCGGCGCAGCCGCACCCTGCGGCTGCCGTCACGGCGCAGCGTCAGTCGGTCCAACTCCCAGTGCCCGTACTCGGCGTGGTCGGTCAGCAGGCGTGCCGTCTCCTTGCGGGACACCCCGCGCGGCACGTACACATCGACAAATTCGTATTCCGGCATCGCATCTATTGTGCGGGCAGAGCCCGTGTACGGATAGCGTCTGCACTATGTCTGATGCTGCGCAGCCCACCGCTGCCGAGGTACGCGCCGCCGCCGAAGCGATCAAAGCCGCGCTCGACCGTCACCTCGATGCGGTCGAACGCCGGACCGGGAACGACGATCCCGCCGTCTATGAGGCGTTCAACGCACTGGCCGCCGCTGCCGAGTTCTACGACGAACTGCTCTACGACCGCTACGACGAGGTCACTCCCTTCGAGATCCCGGGTGCGGAGGACTCCCTGCCGCCGTACGCCGGCCCCGAGGAGCCGAACGCGCTCAGCGTGCTGATCCGGCGCGACTACGCGGTGGCGGAGCCGCCGCGACTGCTCGCGCAGGCCCAGCGGATCGTCGACCTCGATCCGGACGACCGTGCGCGCGGCAGCGCCGCGGTCGTCGGCTCCAGCGTCCACGCGGCGCTCGGGGTGCTCTTCGGTGAGTACGAACCGGACGAGATCGCTTCCCGGCACACGGAATTCGGTCTGGAGGAGGGTGACTCCACGCTCTGGGTCACGGCCGCGGAGGAGCTTCCCGAGGCGGGGGAGTGGCTCGGCGCACCGTTCGACGAAGCCGATCCCCAGCTGGTGGTCTGCCGCTTCGACGTCAGCGCCGTCTTCGACGAGGACGAGTCGGACGAGAAGCCGTCGGGCCTGGTGGTGGACGGCTCCTGAGCCGTTCGCCGGACGGGCCCGGGGCCCGTCCGGCGGTGCGGGACGTACCCGGCCCGGTCATCGGGCCGGGGCCTCCAGCAGGGTGCGCAGTCGCGTCGTGCGGTCCTGGGCCGGTGACCGGGCGACCGCGCGCTGGAGCGCCTGATCCACCCCGTGCACGACGGACAGATGCCGCTCCGCACGGCTGAAGGCGGTGTACACCCAGGGACGGCTGAGACCCTGCGCGGCGTCGCCCGGCAGTACGACGACCACCGCGGGCCAGCGCATCGCGGCCGCCTGGTGGGCGCTGAGGGCCCAGCCGTGGCGCACGGACGCCTCCACCCGGCCCTGGGGCACGACGGTCTTCGTGCCCGCGCAGTCCAGGTGCAGGCCCTCGGCGTCGGCCGAGACGACCACCCCGGGCACGGTCCTGCCCGGCGTCGGGACGTGGACGACGCGGTCGCCGGGGTCGAAGCCGCCGAACCGCCCCGGACCGGGGTTGAGCCGCTGCTTCAGCGCCGCGTTCAACGCCCGGGTGCCCGCCGAGCCGCCGTGGCCGACGGTGATCACCTGAGTGTCGGCCGACGGCACGCCGATGGCGCGCGGCACCGAGTCGGCGACCAGCTGCACGGTGCGGTGCACCGCCTCGCCCGCGTCGCGCACGGGGACGATCACCACCTCCTTGCCCGGCGCCTCGACCTGGTTCAGCTCACCGATGCCGATACCGGAGACCAGTTCGCCGATCGGCCCCGGATCCGGCGTACGGGACACGATCTGCGGGCAGGCGCGGGCCGCCAGCACGTCCGCGAACACCTGTCCCGCACCGGCCGAGCCCAGTACGCCCGGGTCGCCGCTGAGGACCAGCCGGGTGCCGTCGGCCAGCGACTCCACGAGGATGGCCGCGGTCTCGACGTCCAGCTGCGGGGCGTCCAGCACGACGAGCAGATCGACGGCGATCGCTCCCTCCTCGTCCCGGCCGGGGCCCTCCGTGCCGGAGAGCAGTCCGGCGAGGGTGACGGCCGCCGACGGATCGCCGGCGGCCTCGGCCAGCCGGTGCCTGCCGTCGACGCTGTGCACGGCGCCCAGGGCGCGCAGTCCGAGGCCGCGTGCCGCGGTGAGCAGCGCGGCGGGCTCGGCCCTGGCGGCCTCGCCGCCGGTGTGTGCCACCAGACCGTGGGCAGCGACCGCACGGATCAGCTCGGCCGCCGACGGGGAGGCCGCGGCCGAGGCCGCCTGTGTCCAGTCGGCGTCCTTCTCGCAGGCGTTGACGAGCCGGGCCAGACCGTCGGCGAGGCTCTCCTCCGCGAGCGCGTACCGATCGAGACCGAGCAGCACCTGTACCGGCTCCCGCACGCCTTCCTCGGCGTCCTCGCCGAGGTCCGCGGATGCTTCGGAATCCCGGACGTCCTCGCCGTCCTCGCCGTCCTGGAACACCAGGACGACGCCCTCGGCGACCGCGTGCCGGACGGCCGCTTCGGGGTCCGTCACCGAGCGCTCGGCGAGGGCGGCACGAACCGCCGTCGCGTCGAGCGCCGTGTGGCCCTGGAGTGCGGCCCGCTCCAGCAGCCAGCCGACCAGGGCGGCGGTCCGCCGCTCGTCGTCCGGACCGCACGCGGAGCCCAGCAGGGCGCGGGCGAACCCGTCGGCCTGCTCGGGCCTGACCCCCGGCACGGTCAGAAGCTGCCAGGGATCCTCGCGCAGAGCGTCGCCCGCCTGCTCACCGAGCGCCTCGGCCGCCGCGCCCGCCAGCGCTCCGGGAGCCCCGCCCTCGGCCAGCACGGCGGCTGTGGCGGCCACGGCCTCCGGCGAGGCGCCCTGCCGAGCCGGGGCCCGCTCGGGCGTGCGGGGGCGGGTCGGCGCGGGTGCGGGAGCGGCCCGGCGGGGAGCGGTGGGCGCGGGCGAGTCGAAGAACGCGGCAGCGGGCTTCTCGCCGCTCTCCACGGCACGCACGGCCGCGAGCAGATCGGCCGCCTGGCCACTCAGCTTCGCACCGGCGGCGATGGGGCCGCCCTTCTCGGCCTTGCGCTTCTCGATCCGCTCCCGGAGCTCCCGCTGGGCGGCCAGCTCGGCCTCGGCCTCGGAGAGCGGTGCGGGGGCGTCGGCAGCCCCTTCCGCGGCGCCGTCGGCCGCGGTTGTCCGGTCGGTGTCGGAAGTGCCGTCGGTCTCGGTGGCCGCCGCGTCGGACTCGGCGTCCGCGCCCGCCGCCTCGTTCGCCCCGGAGCCCGTGTCGGTGCCGCCGTCCGTCTCCTCTGCGGCACCGGCGTCGGCCGTCGGCGACCCCTCGTCCGCCTGGTGACCCTCGTCCTGCGGGGACGGTGCGGGCTCGGCGGCGGAGGGGGCCGCGACATCGGCGTCGTCGGCGGCCGGGGAGCCGGGGGTTCCCCCCCGGGGAAGCGCAGTCACAGCGTGCTCCAGTCCTGGTCGGGATAGCGGTGCACGGGCGCCGACACATCGTCGAGCGCCTGGCAGATCTCGTCAGGAAGACTAAGCGCCTCCACTGACAATGCCTCCGTGAGCTGCTGCGCGTTGCGGGCGCCGACGATCGGGGCCACCACTCCGGGCCGGTCCCGCACCCAGGCGAGAGCCACCTGGAGCGCCGTCGTGGCCAGACCGTCGGCGGCGGTCGCCACCGCGTCCACGATGCGGCTCGCCGGGTCGTCGAGATACGGCTCGACGAACGGAGCCAGCAGTTCCGAGGCGCCGCGCGAGTCCGCCGGAGTGCCCGTCCGGTACTTGCCGGTCAGGACCCCTCTGCCCAGCGGGGAGGAGGGCAGCAGCCCCACTCCCAGATCGAGCGCGGCCGGCAGGACCTCGCGTTCCACGCCCCGCTGCAACAACGAGTACTCCATCTGTGTGCTCGCCAGCCGGGTGCGCACCCCGGGCGAGGCGAGCTGCCACGTCGCCGCCTTGGCGAGCTGCCAGCCGCAGAAGTTCGACACGCCCGCGTACCGGGCGCGTCCGGTGGACACCGCCAGATCCACCGCCTGAAGGGTCTCCTCCAGCGGGGTCACCGGATCGAAGGCGTGGATCTGCCACAGGTCCACGTAATCCGTGCCGAGCCGTTCCAGGGAGGCGTCCAGCGCGGCCAGCAGATGCCCGCGCGAGCCGTTGAACCGTCGGTACGGGTCGGCCACGCTGCCCGCTTTCGTGGCGATGACCAGATCCTGCCGTGGCACCAGGCCCTCGGTGAGCCGCCCGAGCAGATATTCGGCCTCTCCGCCGCCGTACACATCGGCCGTGTCGACCAGTGTGCCGCCCGCCTCCCAGAAGGCCTTCAGCTGTTCGGCGGCGTCGTGCTCGTCGGTGTCCCGGCCCCATGTGAGGGTGCCGAGCCCGATCCGGGACACTCGAAGGCCGGTGCGGCCGAGATGCCTCTGCTCCATGGGCGCTGAGATTACTGGCCAGAACCCCACTCGGCGGAAGCCTGTGGACAACTCGGCACCAAGTCGCCCCTGCCGGATCACGTCGCCGCGCGCTAGAGTCCGGAGCTCAGGGACGTTACTGATCAGTAAGGGGAGCGGTTATGCGGCTCGGCATCAATCTCGGTTACTGGGGCGCGGGGATGGACGGCGACAACCTCGCCGTCGCCCAGGAGGCGGACCGCCTCGGATACGACGTCTGCTGGGCGGCCGAGGCGTACGGATCCGACGCGCCGACCGTGCTCTCCTGGGTCGCCGCCCAGACCGAATCCATCGACGTCGGCTCCGCGATCATGCAGATCCCGGCCCGTCAGCCCGCCATGACGGCGATGACCGCCGCCACCCTCGACTCGCTCTCCGGCGGCCGGTTCCGGCTCGGCCTCGGCGTGTCGGGACCGCAGGTCTCCGAGGGCTGGTACGGCGTCAAGTTCGACAAGCCGCTGGCCCGCACCCGGGAGTACGTCGAGATCGTCCGCAAGGCGATGTCCCGCGAGCGGCTGTCGTACGAGGGACAGCACTGGACGCTCCCGCTGCCGGACGGTCCGGGCAAGCCCATCAAGCTCACCGTCCACCCTCAGCGCGAACACATCCCGCTCTACATCGCCGCGATCGGCCCGAAGAACCTGGAGCAGACGGGCGAGATCGCCGACGGCGCGCTGCTGATCTTCCCCTCCGCGGAGCACCTCGAGGACACCGCCGTGAAGTACCTGCGGGCGGGCCGGGAGAAGGCCGGCCGGACCCTGGAGGGCTTCGACGTCTGCCCGACGCTGCCACTCGCCGTCGGTGACGACGTCAATGGTCTCGCGGACATGTTCCGCCCGTACACCGCGCTGTACGTGGGCGGCATGGGCAGCCGCAGGCAGAACTTCTACAACCAGCTCGCGCAGCGCATGGGGTACGAGAAGGAAGCCGCCGAGATCCAGGACAAGTACCTGTCCGGCGACAAGAACGGTGCCGCCGCCGCCGTGCCGCACCGGCTGATCGACCAGACCACGCTGCTCGGTCCGGTCGAGCGGATCGCCGAGCGCATGCAGGCGTATGCCGCGGCGGGTGTCACGACGCTCACCCTGGCCCCGGCCGGCTTCACGCTCGACGAGCGGATCGCGGCCCTGCGGGCCGGTACGGACGCGCTGGAACGTTCCGGTCTCGCGTAGCGCCGACACCCGGCCCGGGGCTGCGGACGGCACCACGGCCGTGGTGGGGGCTCGGGGGGCCTCCCTGCCACGGCCGTTACGCGGAACAACGCGTTCGGGCGCCCGGGGTTACGCCGAATGGTGTGCGGGCCGAGGGCGTTGTCGTACGCGGCGGGCCGGAGCGGCCCCGTCCGGCGTAGCCGGGGGGCGTTCCTGTTGCCTGGGTGGGCGCGCCGCACTTGACTGGCGATGGGTGTGACGCCGGTACGGAGGTGGCAGCGATGCTCTCGGCAAGGAACCTGTTCCAGGAGATTCTCGACGAAGACGAGTCGTTCCGGCTGTTCTGTTCCATCGCGGCCAGCGGGGAGTCCCAGGGAGGCTGGGAGAACGGCCGGATCGCGGAGCTCGTGCCCGAGAGCCAGCGGGCCCTGGCACCCAAGATCGCGCGGCACGGCGCCGACGAGGACAAGCACGGCCGGATCTTCCACGCGCTGCTGAGGAAGCGCGGACTGCGGCCCGTCGAGGTTCCGCACGAGACCGATTACACGATGCTGCTGGAGAAGCACGGCATCGGCCTCGCCCATGAGCAACTGGGGCGCCGGGAACCGCTCTCCGAGCGCGACATCATCACCTACCTCGCGCACAGCCGGGTCACCGAACAGCGCGCCTCCGAGCAGATGGCGCTGTTGCGCAAGTACTTCGCCGACCACCCCGACGTCGGCCGGGCGGTGAAGATGATCTCGAACGACGAGGACAACCACCTGGCGTACTGCCACGAGGAGTTGCTCCGCTTCGCCCGCTTCGGGCACGGTCGTACGATCCAGCGCATCCTCCGCGAGTGCGCGCTCGCGGAGATCCGGGTGTACCGCGACGTCAGCCTCGCCGTGATGGATCACATGGGCCGCATCCTGCACTGGTCACGGGCCAGAGCGGCGGTGCTGGCCGCCGGGATCCACGGGGTCTACGCGTACGAACGGCTCGTGGGATGGCGGCGCATGGTGAGTCTGGAGCCGCCCGAGCGGCGCGACGCGCTGGGCGGTCCCGCGGCACAGGCCCACGAGTTCGCCTGATCCGTCGTACCGGGCCGTCCCGAGCCGCGTCGTACGGTGTCCCGCCGGGCCGCCCCCAGGGGCGTGGCCGGGGTGCCGCGCCCGGCCTCCGTCAGAGCCAGCCGCGGCGCTTGAACTGGCGGTACAGGCCGAAGACCACGGCGACCATCAGCAGGATCACCGCCGGATAGGCCCACACCCAGCGGAGCTCCGGCATGTGGTCGAAGTTCATGCCGTAGATGCCCGCCACCATCGTCGGTACGGCGGCCATCGCCGCCCACGCCGAGATCTTGCGCATGTCGTCGTTCTGCCGCACGCCCACTTGGGCCAGGTGCGCCGAGAGGATGTCCGAGAGCAGCCGGTCCAGCCCTTCCACGTACTCGTTGGCGCGCGTCAGATGGTCGCTCACGTCACGGAAGAACGGCTGCGAGTGCTCGTGGACGAACGGCACCTCGGCGCTCGCCAGACGGGCCATCGGGGCACTCAGCGGCCCGGCGGCCCGGCGGAACTCCATGATCTGCCGCTTGAACGTGTAGATGCGGGACGCGGTGTTCTTGGTGTCCACGGCGGCGGTGGGCGCGAACACCTCGGTCTCCAGTTCCTCCAGGTCGACCTGGAGCTCGCCGGCCACTTCGATGTAGTGGTCGACGACGGCGTCACTGATCGCGTACAGCACCGCGGTCGGCCCGTGCTTGAGCACCTCCGGCTCCGACTCCAGACGGCGGCGCACCGCGGCGAGCGGCGCGCCCTCCCCGTGGCGGACCGTCACGACGAACGAATCGCCGATGAAGGCCATCAGCTCGTCGGCGGTGACCGTGTCGCTCAGGTGCTCGTACACCACCGGTTTGATGACCGCGAAGAGCGAGTCGTCGTACACCTCCAGCTTGGGCCGCTGGTGCGCGCTCAGGGCGTCCTCCACGGCCAGCGGATGGAGCCCGAACTCGCTGCTGACGCGTTCGACCTCCTTCTCCGTCGGCTCGTACAGGCCGATCCACAAGAACGCGTCACCGCTCGCCCGCGCCTGCGCGAGGGCTTCGGAGAGGTCGGCGGGGCCTTCGGTACGACGCCCGTCCCGGTAGATCGCACAGTCCACAATCACGGCGCGCATTCTTCCCTGCTCCGGTCCCCGGCGCACCTCACCGGCGGCGGCGGCCTACGCTGGCCCGTATGCCCACCCTGATCCTCGTACGTCATGGACGCTCCACCGCCAACACGGCCGGGGTGCTCGCGGGCCGCACACCGGGTGTCGCGCTCGACGAGCGCGGAGCCGCACAGGCCGCGGCGCTCCCCGGGCGGCTGGCCGAGCTGCCCCTCGCCGCCGCCGTCAGCAGCCCCCTGCAGCGCTGCCGGGAGACCCTGAGGCCGCTCCTGGACGCCCGGCCGGAGCTGGTGATGCACACCGAGGAGCGGATCAGCGAGTGCGACTACGGCACGTGGTCGGGACGCAAGCTGGCGGAGCTGACCGACGAACCGCTGATGAGCGTCGTGCAGCAGCACCCGTCGGCCGCGGCGTTCCCCGGCGGCGAGTCCATGCGCGCCATGCAGGCGCGTGCCGTGGACGCCGTACGGGACTGGAACGCGCGGATCGAGTCCGAGTACGGTGACGACGCCGTCTATGTGATGTGCTCGCACGGCGACATCATCAAGGCCCTCGTCGCCGACGCGCTCGGCATGCATCTCGACCTCTTCCAGCGGATCCACGCCGACCCCTGCTCGGTCACCGCGATCCGCTACACCAGGCTGCGGCCCTTCCTGCTGAGGCTCGGTGACACGGGGGACCTCGCCCCGCTGGCGCCGCGTGAGAGCAGCGCCGGGACGGAGCCGGGACGGCGTCCGGCGGCGGAGAGCGATGCGGACGCGGCGGTCGGGGGCGGCGCTGGGGCGCCGTGATCGCTTCGCGCAGTAGGGTGGACGCGCCGTAGGCGCCTTCCCCGGGGGAATCCCCCGGACCCCGGCCGCCCCTCATCTGCCGTCAATTTTCAAGGGAGACAGGACGTGTCCCGTCAGGTGTTCCTCTACGACCCCCCGGACCGCTTCGTGGCCGGTACGGTCGGGTTGCCTGGACGTCGTACGTTCTTCCTGCAGGCCTCCTCAGGCGGACGCGTCACCAGTGTGGCCCTGGAGAAGACTCAGGTCGCCGCGCTCGCCGAGCGCATCGACGAACTGCTCGACGAGGTGGTGCGGCGGACCGGCGGAAACTCTCCGGTGCCTGCCGTGGCGCCCATGGACGTCACCGACACCGCCCCTCTCGACGTGCCGGTCGAGGAGGAGTTCCGGGTCGGCACGATGGCGCTCGCCTGGGACGGCGAGGAACAGCGCATGATCGTCGAGGCGCAGGCGCTGGTCGAGCTGGACGTGGACTCCGACGAGGATCTCGCGGAGGCCGAGGAGCGGCTGTTGCAGGACGAGGAGAACGGTCCGCCGATGCTCCGGGTCCGCCTCAGCGGTGCGCAGGCCCGTGCCTTCGCCAAGCGCGCCCTGGACGTCGTGAACGCCGGGCGTCCGCCGTGCCCGCTGTGCAGCCTGCCGCTCGACCCGGAAGGACACGTATGCCCGCGCCAGAACGGGTACCGTCGCGGAGCCTGACCGACACCGAGCCGGCCACCGTGCTCACGGTGCTCGCCGAGGGGCGGCTCACCGTGCGGGGCCAGGTCCGCGGGGCGTCCAACGCGGTGCTCTACTGCACGGTCGCCCACGAGGGCGAGGAAGTGACCTGCGTCTACAAGCCCGTGGCGGGCGAACAGCCTCTGTGGGACTTCCCGGACGGCACGCTCGCCGAGCGCGAGGTGGCCGCGTACGAGATCTCCGAGGCGACCGGCTGGGGGCTCATACCGCCCACCGTGCTGCGAGACGGGCCGTACGGCCGGGGGATGTGCCAGCTGTGGATCGAAGCGGCCCCGCGGGACGAGGGGCCGGACGAGGCCGGGGAGCCCCCGCTCCTCGCGCTCGTCGAGGACGAGGAGCCGGGGGAGGGCTGGAAGGCCGTCGCCCTCGCCGAGACCGGGGAGGGGAGGACGGCCCTGCTGGTGCACGCGGACGATCCGCGCCTGCGGCGGCTGGCGGTCCTCGACGCCGTCATCAACAACGGTGACCGCAAGGGCGGCCATCTGCTGCCCGGGCCCGGCGGCCGGCTCTACGGCATCGACCACGGCGTGACCTTCAACACCGACGACAAGCTGCGCACGCTGCTGTGGGGGTGGGCGGGGGAGCCGTTGACGGCCGAGGCCGTCGCCGTCGTGGAGCGGCTGGGCGCGGAGCTGGCGCCGGGGACCTCGCTGGTCACCCGGCTGGGCGAGCTGATCACCGCCGTCGAGATCGAGGCGTTGCGGGGGCGCGTGGAGGGGCTGATCGCGTCGGGGAGGCATCCGGAGCCGAGCGGTGAGTGGCCCTCGATCCCCTGGCCGCCGGTGTGAGGGCAGCGGGCCGGTCGGGGGGCGGGCAAGGCGGCGGTACGGGGCGGTGCGGCCGTACCCGGAACAGATGAAGCCACGAAGCGCAAGCACGCCTCTTCGGCCAGGTTCCGGTATCCGGTTCGTATCCGGAACGTGCATCCGGTTACGCTCGTGGCATGCATGCCTGGCCCGCTTCTGAGGTCCCCGCCCTGCCTGGCAAGGGCCGCGACCTTCGGATCCACGACACCGCGACCGGCGGACGGATCACCCTTGACCCCGGTCCCGTCGCCCGCATCTACGTCTGCGGCATCACGCCGTACGACGCGACCCACATGGGTCATGCGGCGACCTACAACGCGTTCGACCTCGTTCAGCGCGTGTGGCTCGACACCAAGCGGCAGGTTCACTACGTCCAGAACGTGACGGACGTGGACGACCCTCTGCTGGAGCGGGCCGTGCGCGACGGTGAGGACTGGACCGAGCTCGCGGAGCGCGAGACGGCCCTGTTCCGCGAGGACATGACTGCCCTGCGCATGCTCCCGCCGAAGCACTACATCGGTGCCGTGGAGGCGATACCGGGCATCGTTCCGCTCGTCGAACGGCTCCGGGACGCCGGCGCCGCCTACGAACTCGACGGGGACGTGTACTTCTCCGTCGAGACCGACCCGCACTTCGGCGGGGTCTCCCACCTCGACGCCGAGGCGATGCGGCTGCTCTCCGCCGAGCGCGGTGGCGATCCGGAGCGCCCCGGCAAGAAGAACCCGCTCGACCCGATGCTCTGGATGGCCGCCCGTGAGGGCGAGCCGAGCTGGGACGGGGACTCGCTCGGTCCCGGCCGGCCCGGCTGGCACATCGAGTGCGTCGCCATCGCCCTGGACCACCTCGGCATGGGCTTCGACGTCCAGGGAGGCGGGTCCGACCTGGCCTTCCCGCACCACGAGATGGGCGCCTCCCATGCCCAGGTGCTGACCGGCGAGTACCCGTTCGCCCAGGCGTACGTGCACGCCGGAATGGTCGCCCTGGACGGCGAGAAGATGTCCAAGTCCAGGGGCAACCTGGTCTTCGTCTCGAAGCTGCGCCGTTCCGGCGTGGACCCGGCGGCGATCCGCCTCTCCCTGCTGTCGCACCACTACCGGTCCGACTGGGAGTGGACCGACCAGGTGCTCGCCGAAGCCGTCGAGCGGCTCGGGCGGTGGCGTTCCGCCGTCTCCCGGCCCGACGGACTGCCCGCCGAGGCCCTCGTCGAGGAGGTCCGCGAGGCCCTTGCCGACGACCTGGACGCACCGGCCGCCCTGGCCGCCGTGGACCGCTGGGCCGAGTGTCAGAACGCCCAGGGCGGTACGGACGAGGGCGCACCCGGCCTCGTCTCGCGCACCGTCGACGCGTTGCTGGGCGTCGCACTGTAGTGCCGCGCGCGGTGACATTCCGCTGACCTTCATCCGCCGAGCCGGCCTTGGACTTCTTGACGAAGTTCAGGGCCGGTTCCGTTTTGTCCATGGTCAAGTGCTCGATGTTGCGCTAAAAGCGCTCTATGCAATCATCAACGAGCATCAGATCGGCGGCAGTTGCAGCCTTGCTGGGGCTGCTCGCCGTCTTCGCGGGGCCCGGTGCCGCCCAGGCCGGCACCGCCGAACCGGACACCACCACCGTCGGCGACCTCACCGGATTCTCCGCCGACGGACCCGTCTACCGCTTGAAGGCCGGCACCGCCGAGGCCCGGATCAGCTTCGTCTCCGACGAGACCTTCCGGATCGAACTCGCCCCGGACGGTGCGTTCTCCGACCCCACCGGCGACGACATCGTCCTGCCCCAGGGCACCGGGCCGCGCACCCGGTGGAAGGAGCGGGGCGACCGCTACGAACTCTCCACCGGCAGCGTCACCCTGCGCGCCTACAAGTCACCCCTGCGCTTCGCGCTGTACCGCGCGGACGGCACCCGGGTCTGGTCCGAGGCCAAGGGACTGAGCTGGGACGGGAAGCAGACCACCCAGACCCTGGCCCGCGGCGCCGACGAGCAGTTCTACGGTGCCGGCATGCAGAACGGGCGCGGCAACACCTCGCACCGCGACAAGACCGTCGAGGTCGGCGTCGACTACAACTGGAACGACGGCGGCCACCCCAACTCGGTGCCGTTCTACCTCTCTTCGGCGGGGTACGGCGTCTATCGCAACACCTACGCGCCGAACACCTATGCCTTCACCGACCCGGTGACCACCAGCGCGAAGGAAAAGCGTTTCGACGCCTACTACTTCGCGGGTGACAGCGCCAAGGACGTCATCGGGCAGTACACGAAGCTCACCGGCAAGCCCTTCCTGCCGCCCGTGTACGGGATGGAGATGGGCGACTCCGACTGCTACCTGCACAACGCCAACCGCGGCGAGCGCCGCACCCTGGACTCCCTGAAGATCGCCGACGGCTACGTCGAGCACGACATGCCGAACGGCTGGATGCTCGTCAACGACGGCTACGGCTGCGGCTACGAGGACCTCGCCGAGACCGCCAAGGGCCTCCAGGACCGCGGCATGCAGCTCGGCCTGTGGACCGAGGACGGCATCGACAAGATCGCCGACCAGGTCAAGGCGGGCCAGAGGGTCGCCAAGCTGGACGTCGCCTGGGTCGGCTCGGGCTACAAGTTCGCGCTCGACGGGTGCAAGGACGCGTACCGGGGCATCGAGGACAACAGCGACGCCCGCGGCTTCACCTACGCCCCGGAGAGCTGGGCGGGCGCGCAGCGCTGTGGCGTCCAGTGGTCCGGTGACCAGTCCGGCACCTGGGACTACATCCGCTGGCAGATCCCGACCTACGCGGGTGCCACGATGTCCGGACTCGCCTACACGACGGGCGACGTCGACGGCATCTTCGGCGGCAGCGCCAAGACGTACACCCGTGATCTCCAGTGGAAGATGTTCCTCGGCACCACGATGACCATGGACGGCTGGGCGGCCAGCGACAAGCAGCCCTTCCGGTACGGGGAGCCGTACACCTCCATCAACCGTGACTACCTCAAGCTCAAGGAGTCGCTGCTGCCCTACCAGTACTCCTACGCGCACGAGGCGACGAAGACCGGCGTCGGCATGGTCCGGCCCCTGGTCCTCGAATACCCGGACGACCCGAAGGCGGCGACGGACGCGGCGAAGTACGAGTTCATGTCCGGCGAGGACTTCCTCGTGGCGCCGGTCTACCAGGACAGCACCGAGCGCAACGGCATCTATCTTCCGAAGGGCACCTGGACCGACTACTGGAGCGGTCGCACCTACGAGGGGCCGACCACCCTCGACCACTACAGCGCTCCGCTCGACACCCTGCCGCTGTTCGTCAAGGGGGGCGCCAGTGTGCCGATGTGGCCGGGCATCCGCTCGTACCAGGACCGCACCGCCGACTCGCCGCTCGCCTGGGACATCTACCCGCAGGGCACGTCGTCCTTCACGCTCTACGAGGACGACGGCGTCACCCGGCAGCACCGCGATGGCAAGTACGCCACGCAGACCGCCGAGGTGAAGGCGCCGCTCCGGGGCGCGGGCGACGTCACCGTGCGGATCGGCGCGAGCGAGGGGCAGTTCACCGGCAAGCAGCGCACCCGTCCGTACGAGTTCAGCGTGCACACCGGCTCCGCGCCGAGCGCGGTCCAGCTCGACGGCAAGCTGCCCCGGCTGGCTTCGGCGGCCGCGTACAAGGCGGCGAAGCAGGGCTGGTGGTACGACCAGGACGACCGCGGCGGTGTCGTGAAGATCAAGACCCTGCCGCTCCCCACCGACCAGAAGTTCTCCGTGAAGCTGCGCGGGACGAGCGCGGTCGGCGGGCGGAACGCGGCGACCACGGCCGCCGTCTCCGCGCCGGCCGGGCAGGAGATCGGTGCCGGGACCGAGGACACCGTCGCCGTCGATGTCACCGCGGGCGACGCCGATGTGACGGACGCCGCGGTCACCCTGGACGTCCCCGAGGGCTGGCAGGTCGCGCGGCCCGCGACCGTGGACCGGATCCCGGCGGGCACCACCCGGCGGGTCGAGGTGTCGGTCACCCCGGCGAAGGACGCCACGGCGGGGGAGGCGCGGCTCACCGCACTCGCCCGGTACCGGGCGGCCGGCGAATCCCGCACCGCCGTCCAGCGGTTCGCGGCCGGAGTGATGCCACCGCCGCCCGCCGGTGAGGTCTGGGCGAGCGACATGGTGTGGCTGAAGTCCGTCAACGGCTACGGCCCCGCCGAGCGGGACCGCAGCAACGGCGAGTCCGGCGCGGCCGACGGACACCGGCTGACCCTGGCGGGCAAGACGTACGAGAAGGGCATCGGCACCCATGCCGACTCCGACATCGAGGTCTACCTCGGTGGGCGCTGCACCGCCTTCACCGCGGACGTCGGGATCGACGACGAGATCAACGGCTACGGCGAAGTGGCGTTCTCCGTCGAGGCGGACGGCAAGGTCCTGTGGACCTCGCCGAAGGTGACGGGGGCGTCGGCGACCGTACCGGTCGAGGTGAAGCTCGACGGTGCGCGCCATGTGCACCTGAAGGTCACGGACACCAATGGGTCCAAGACCGGTGACCACGGGGACTGGGCCGCGGCGCGGTTCACCTGTTCCTGAACGACCCGCACCGCACAGGAGCGCCGGGCGTGTGTCCGCCCGGCGCTCCACCGGTCCCGTCAGTCCTCCGAGGAGTCCTCCGACGAATCCTGCGGGCCCTCGCCGTCGCCGTCCTCGTTCTCCTTGTCGGCCGCTTGCCGTCGGCCGGGCCCGCTCGTGGGCGGCGATCCGGGACCGGGGGCGCCGTCGGCATCGGGCCGGACCGGCTTCGGCGGGCGGGTGCGACCGCTGGAGGTGTCGCGCAGATACGAGGCGTCCCCGCTCTCCGTCGCGTGCCCGCCGGGCGACTGTCCCGGTCCGACGTCCCTGCGGCGCAGATAGCGCTCGAACTCCCGGGCGATGGCCTCGCCGCTCGCCTCGGGAAGCTCCGCGGTGTCCCGAGCCTCCTCCAGCGTCTGCACGTATTCCGCCACTTCGCTGTCCTCGGCGGCCAGTTGGTCGACACCGAGCTGCCAGGCGCGGGCGTCCTCCGGCAGTTCGCCCAGCGGGATACGCAGACCGATGAGGTCCTCCAGGCGGTTCAGCAGGGCCAGCGTCGCCTTCGGGTTGGGCGGCTGCGACACATAGTGCGGCACCGCCGCCCACAGGCTCACCGCGGGCACGCCCGCGTGCGTGCAGGCCTCCTGGAGGATGCCGACGATGCCCGTCGGACCCTCGTACCTGGTCTCCTCCAGGTCCATGGTCCGCGCCAGATCCGGGTCGGAGGTCACCCCGCTGACCGGTACCGGGCGGGTGTGCGGGGTGTCGCCCAGCAGCGCGCCCAGGATCACCACCATCTCCACGCCCAGTTCATGGGCGAAGCCCAGGAGCTCGTTGCAGAACGAGCGCCAGCGCATGGACGGCTCGATACCGCGGACCAGGACGAGATCGCGGGGCGTCTCCCCGCCGATACGGACCACGGAGAGGCGGGTGGTCGGCCAGGTGATCTTGCGTACCCCGCCGTCCAGCCAGACCGTCGGCCGGTTGACCTGGAAGTCGTAGTAGTCCTCGGCGTCCAGCGCCGCGAAGACCTCGCCCTTCCACTCCCGGTCCAGGTGCGCGACCGCCGTGGATGCGGCGTCACCCGCGTCGTTCCATCCCTCGAACGCGGCCACCATGACCGGGTCGATCAGCTCGGGAACCCCCTCGAGCTCGATCACCCAGGCCTCCTTCCGAAGTTCCCTTGCGTACGAACCAACCTTACGGCTTCCGGCCACTCCCGCCGCAGCCCCTGCGCACAGCCGGGTGAACCTGCTCCACGAGGGTGCATCACCGGTCGAATCAGGGCATGGTCTCTGGATACATCCGAGCTGTGTTCGGTCAGTTTCGTACCAGCCCTGGACGTTGGGGCCCGCATGACGCTATACATCGGATGACCAGAACAGAGGTCCGATGTTATTCCCCTGGGGGCGCACATGAGTCAGACCGTCACGGATTTCGAGGTCCACGACATCCGTTTTCCGACCTCGGAACAACTGGACGGCTCGGACGCCATGAACCCCGATCCCGACTATTCGGCCGCCTACGTCGTACTGCGTACCGAACGCCTGCACGACGGCGCGGTCTTCGAGGGACATGGCTTCTGCTTCACCATCGGGCGAGGCAACGAGGTGATGGCCGCCGCCATCGAGGCGCTGCGGCCGTATGTGGTCGGACGTCCGGCGCCGCGCACCGCGGCCGACCTCGCGGCGCTGCACCGCGAGCTCACCCACGACTCCCAACTGCGCTGGCTCGGCCCCGAGAAGGGCGTGATGCACATGGCGGCCGGCGCGGTCGTCAACGCGGCCTGGGACCTCGCGGCGAAGCAGGCGGGCCGGCCCGTATGGCAGTTCCTGGCCGAGATGACGCCCGAGGAACTCGTCTCCCTCGTCGACTTCCGCTACCTCACCGACGCGCTCACCCCCGATGAGGCCCTCGCGATCCTGCGCGCCGCCGAACCGGGCCGCGCGGAGCGGGCCGAGCGGCTGCGCGCCGAGGGCTACCCCGCGTACACCACCTCCCCCGGCTGGCTGGGGTACACCGACGAGAAGCTGGTCAGGCTGGCGAAGGAGGCCGTCGCCGACGGCTTCACCCAGATCAAGCTGAAGGTCGGCGGCGATCTCGGCGACGACGTCCGCAGGCTCGCCCTGGCCCGCGAGGCCGTCGGGCCCGACGTCCGGATCGCGGTCGACGCCAACCAGCGCTGGGACGTGGCCGACGCGGTGGAGTGGATGACCGCGCTCGCGCCGTACGAGCCGCACTGGATCGAGGAGCCGACCAGCCCCGACGACGTCCTCGGCCACGCCGCCGTCCGTGCCGGGCAGCCGGTCAAGGTCGCCACCGGCGAACACGTCGCCAACCGGGTCGTGTTCAAGCAGCTGCTGCAGGCCGGGGCCGTCGACTTCGTCCAGATCGACGCGGCACGTGTCGCCGGCGTCAACGAGAATCTGGCGATCCTGCTGCTCGCCGCGAAGTACGGCGTGCCGGTCTGCCCGCACGCGGGCGGTGTCGGGCTGTGCGAGCTGGTCCAGCACCTTTCGATGTTCGACTATGTGGCGGTCTCAGGAAGTTGGGAGAACCGTGTGATCGAGTACGTCGACCATCTCCACGAACACTTCGCCGACCCCACCGTGATCGAGTCGGGCCGTTACGCCGCCCCGAGTTCCCCGGGCTTCTCCGCCCGGATGCTCCCCGAGTCGATCGCCGCACACCGCTATCCGCAGGGCCCCGTATGGCAGGCCCGCCGCACCACCGAGGAGGCTGCCCGATGACCGGCACAAGCGACTTCGAGGGAATGAACGCCCTGGTGACGGGCGGTGCCTCCGGCATCGGCGCCGCCGTCGCGACCATGCTGCTGGCGCGTGGCGCGCGGGTGGCCGTACTCGATCGAGAGACCGCGGGCGCCCCCGAGGGCGTGCTGGCCGTCACGGCGGACGTCACCGACGACGACGCCGTGCGGGAGGCGGTCGACCGGGCCGCCGCCGAACTCGGCGGCCTGCACACGCTCGTGTCCAACGCGGGCATCGGTTCCATCGGCACGGTCGAGGACAACGCCGACGAGGAGTGGACCCGGGTCCTGGACATCAACGTCCTCGGTATGGTCCGCACCGCCCGGCACGCCCTGCCCCATCTGCGGAGGGCGGCGATCGACCGCCCCGGCGCCGTCTCGATCACCCAGACCTGCTCGATCGCCGCGACCGCCGGGCTGCCGCAGCGCGCCCTGTACAGCGCGAGCAAGGGCGCGGTCCTCTCGCTGACCCTCGCGATGGCCGCCGACCACGTCCGCGAGGGCGTCCGGGTCAACTGCGTCAATCCGGGCACGGCGGACACCCCGTGGATCGGGCGGCTGCTGGGCCAGGCCGACGACCCGGCCGCCGAGCGCGCGGCGCTGAGCGCCCGTCAGCCGCTGGGACGGCTGGTCTCCGCCGACGAGGTGGCCGCCGCGATCGTCTATCTCGCCAGTCCCGCCGCCGCCTCGGTCACCGGCACGGCACTGGCCGTCGACGGCGGCATGCAGGGACTGCGCCTGCGCCCCGCCCAGAGCTGATCAGGGGCGCGCGGTCCCCGGCCTGTCCGGCCCTGATCCGCCGGACGGGCCCGAGCCGCATCACCGGGCCGCGCCCCCGGCACCACGCACCGCCGCATTGCCCACAGAGCTCCGAGCCGGTACTCCACAAAGGACGGGACACCAATGAGAGTGCGTACGACGAGTGCGGCAGCCTGCGCCGTACTGCTGGCCGTCACTGCCCTCGCGGGCTGCAACCGCGAATCCACCGCCGACGGCGCGGGCGGCGGAAAGGTCGGGATCGACCTGCCGCGCAGCGACAGCGACTTCTGGAACTCGTACCAGAACTACGTGGAGAAGGGGGTCGAGGCGGGCGAGGTCAAGGCGCTGCCGCTGACCAACTCGCAGAACGACATCGGCAAGCTGGTCGCCAACGTCCAGACCTTCACCGACCAGGGCGCCAAGGCCGTGGTGATGGCGCCCCAGGACACCGGCGCGATAGCCGAGTCCCTCAACACGCTGAACGAGAAGAAGATCCCGGTCGTCAGCGTCGACACACGCCCCGACAAGGGCGACATCTACATGGTGGTACGGGCCGACAACAAGGCGTACGGGGCCAACGCCTGCAAGTACCTCGGCGAGCAGCTGAAGGGCAAGGGCAAGGTCGTCGAGTTCCAGGGCGACCTGTCCTCGATCAACGGCCGGGACCGGTCCGAGGCGTTCAAGGCCTGCATGGACAAGGACTTCCCCGGCATCAAGGTCTTCGAGTTGGCCACCGACTGGAAGGGCGACGTCGCCTCCGCCAAGCTCCAGGCCACCCTGGCCGCCAACCCCGACATCAATGGCATCTACATGCAGGCCGGCGGGGTCTTCCTGCAGCCCACCCTGGCGCTCCTGGAGCAGAAGAAGCTGCTGAAGCCGGCCGGTACGCCGGGCCACATCACGATCATCTCCAACGACGGCATCCCGGAGGAGTTCGACGCCATCAAGGCCGGGAAGATCGACGCCACGATCTCCCAGCCCGCCGACCTGTACGCGAAGTACGCGCTGTACTACGCCAAGGCGGCGCTGGACGGGAAGACCTTCAAGGTGGGCCCGACCGACCACGACTCGAACATCATCAAGATCCCGAACGGTCTGGAGGATCAGCTTCCGGCGCCGCTGGTGACCAAGGACAACGTCGACGACCCGAAGCTGTGGGCCAACCAGCTGGAGAAGAAGAGCTAGCCATGGACCAGGCACCACCACCCGCCGTACAGGCAAAAGACGTTGTCAAACGCTTCGGGCCCACCGTGGCGCTCGACGGGGTGCGGCTCACCGTGCGGCCCGGTGAGTCCCACGCCCTCGTCGGCCGCAACGGCGCGGGCAAGTCGACGCTGGTCGGCGTCCTGACCGGGCTCCACAAGGCGGACGCGGGCACGGTCACGTTCGGCGGGGAGCCCGCGCCCGCCTTCGGGGACACCACGGCCTGGCAGTCGAAGGTCGCCTGCGTCTACCAGAAGTCCATGGTCGTCCCCGATCTGACCGTCGCCGAGAACCTCTTCCTCAACCGGTTCGACGACAACTCCCGCTGGATCAGCTGGGGGAGGCTCCGCAGGCGTGCGGAGCGGCTCCTGGCCGACTACGGCGTCCAGGTCGACCCCGGCACCCGGGCGCGCGATCTCGCCGTGGAGCAGCGGCAGTTCGTCGAGATCGCGCGGGCGCTGTCCTTCGGCGCCCGGCTGATCATCCTGGACGAGCCGACCGCCCAGCTCGATGCCCGCGGCATCGGGCGGCTCTTCGACAAGCTCAGGGAGCTGCAGAGTCAGGGAGTGGCGTTCCTCTTCATCTCCCACCATCTGCAGGAGGTGTACGAACTGTGCACCGCGGTCACCGTCTACCGTGACGCCCGCCATGTGCTGACCGCCCCGGTCGCCGACATCGCCAAGGCGGAACTGGTGGCGGCGATGACCGGCGAGCAGTCCGCCGACGCCTCCGCCTGGCACGCGCGCGCCGACGGCGCGGTGGTACGGGACGAGTCGGCCGCCCCCGTCCTGCGTACCGAAGGGCTCACCCTGGAGGGCCAGTTCGAGCCACTGGACCTGGAGGTCCGTCCCGGTGAGGTGCTCGGCCTGGCCGGCTCCGCGGCCAGCGGCAACACGGCCCTGGGCGAGGTGCTGGCAGGCATGCGCAAGGCGGGCGGCGGTACGGTCCGGGTGCACGGCAGGGCCGTGCGCTCGGGCAGCGTGCCGCACGCGCTGGACGCCGGGATCGGCTACATCCCCGAGGACCGGCACGACCAGGGCCTCGTACTGGACCGCAGCGTCGCCGAGAACGCCACCCTCACGGTCACCGACCAGCTCGGCCCCTGGGGGACCGTACTGCCCTCCCGCACGAGGGAGTTCGCACGGTCGATGATCGCCTCGCTGGACATCAAGACACAGGGGCCCGAGCAGCCCGTCTCCGGGCTCTCCGGCGGCAACCAGCAGAAGGTGGTGGTCGCCCGCGCGCTGGCCCGCAGGCCCAGCGTGCTGGTGGCGGTCCGCCCCACCGCGGGTGTGGACATCAAGTCCAAGGACTCGCTGCTCGGGGTCGTACGGCGGGTGGCCGACGAGGGCGACGCCGCAGTGATCGTCTCGGACGAACTGGACGATCTGCGGGTCTGTGACCGGGTGCTCGCCCTGTTCCACGGGCGCGTGGTCGCCACGTTCGCAAGCGGGTGGACCGACGGGGAACTCGTCGCCGCCATGGAAGGTGTGGGGGAAAGGGAATGACCGGCACGGTACGGCCCCCGGCGGCCGACGACATCGACGGAGGGCCGAAGGGCTCCCTGACGGGCGAGAGCCCGCTGGACCGGCTGAAGCTGATCCGGTGGAGCGACTTCTCCCTGGTACCGGTGATCCTGGTGCTGATGGTGATCGGGTTCATCGTCTCGCCGGTGTTCCTGACCTCCGAGAACCTGATCAGCGTCGTCCAGCAGTCCTCGGAGCTCAGCCTGCTCGTCCTGGGCCAGGCACTGATCCTGATCTGCGGACGGATGGACCTGTCGCTGGAGTCGACGATCGGCATCGCACCGGTCGTCGCGATGTGGCTGGTCCTGCCCGCCGAGGGCGGCCGCTTCGCGGGCCTGGGCCTGCTGCCCACCTGGTCGGCGATCCCGCTCTGTCTGCTGGTGGGCCTCGCCATCGGGGCGGTCAACGGCTTCCTGATGCTGAAGCTGCGGGTCAACGGCTTCATCGCCACGCTCGGCATGCTCACCATGCTGCGCGGCCTCCACATCGGCATCACCGAGGGCAAGTCCATCACCGACGTGCCGGAGTCCTTCCGCTACCTCGGCAAGAGCGAGTGGCTCGGCGCACCGGCCGCCGTCTGGATCTGCCTCGCCCTGTTCGCCGTCGGCGGCGCCGCGCTGGCCTGGCTGCGGCACGGCCGCTCGCTGTACGCCATCGGCGGCAATCCGGAGGCCGCGCGCGCGGCGGGCATCCGGGTGGACCGGGTCACCTGGATCGTGCTCGCCATCGGCGGTCTGCTGGCGGCCTTCGCGGGCATCCTCTACACCGGCCACTACGGATCGGTCGCCGCGACCCAGGGCAACGGCTGGATCTTCCAGGTGTTCGCCGCGGCGGTGATCGGCGGCATCAGTCTCAAGGGCGGTCGCGGCACCCTGTTCGGCGCGCTGACCGGTGTACTGACGCTTCAGCTGGTGGTCAATGTGATGACCCTCGGCGGTGTCCCGGCGCTCTGGAACCAGTTCCTCAACGGCGCGATCATCATCGTCGCCCTGGTCATCTCCCGCTTCGCGAGCGGAGAGAAGCAGGACTGAACGGGTCGGGTTCCGCCGCCGGCGTGCGAGACGCGCGGTCCGGGGCGGAGCCCGGCAACGGGGAAGGGGCGGGCGGGGAACACCCCTTCCGCCCCTTCCCCGCGACCGCGCTACAGCGTCGACCGCAGCCACTGCTCCACGCTCGCCACATGCACCGTCGCCCAGGCCCGTGCCGCCTCCGCGTCCCGGTCCCGCAGCGCCGAGACGATCGCCCGGTGCTCGTGGAGCGTGCGGGTCACCGCGTCCTCCTGCGTCAGACCGCGCCAGATCCGCGCCCGCGTCGTCGGCCCCGAGAGCCCGTCGAGCAGCGAGCAGAGCACCGAATTCCCGGACGACTGCACGATGCCGCGGTGGAACTCCAGATCGCTGGCGACCAGCTCCTCCACCGATGGCTGTGCACCGAGGGCGTCCAACTGGGAGCTGAGCACGTCCAGTTGGGCCTCGCTGATCCGGGTTGCCGCCATCGCCGTCGCGGCCGGTTCCAGGATCCGGCGGACCGCGAGGAATTCGAGCACCGTGTCGTCGCGGTGGAAGTCCACCACGAAGCTCAGCGCCTCCAGCAGCAGCTGCGGATCGAGGCTGGTCACATACGTGCCGTCGCCCTGCCGCACATCGAGAATGCGGATCAGCGACAGGGCGCGCACCGCCTCCCTCAGGGAGTTGCGGGAAAGCCCCAGCTCCGCCGCGAGTTCGCTCTCCTTGGGGAGTCGGTCGCCGGGTCGTAGCGCACCCGAGACGATCATTCCCTTGATCTTCTCGATCGCCTCGTCGGTGACAGCCATGACGGTCCTCCTGGATCCGGACTGGAATCAGACATCCGATGTCTCCCTTCATTATGGGGGTCGGAAGAGACTGATGAACCAGGTCTGCCGCAGGTCGTCCCGGGGGATCGCACGCGCACGGAGTCCGTACGGCTCGCCCACCGGCCCGAGGCCTCCCCGGCAGGCGGACATACGGACGGGGCGGCCCCATCCGGGAACCGCCCCGCCCGATGCGTACGGCCCCGTCAGTCCCGGTCGCCGAGCACGACCTCGACACCGGCCCGGATCTCGTCCGTCGCCAGGCCCCGGATCGTCAGCGTCGTCCGGCGGCGCAGCACGTCGTCCGCCGTCTCGGCCCACTCGTGGTCACGCGCGTAGGCGACCTGCGCCCAGATCTCCGGCGCGTCCGGGTGGATGCGTTCCGCCAGCGCCGGGTTCTCGTTCGCCAGCCGTGCGATGTCGAAGGAGAGCGAGCCGTAGTGCGTGGCGAGGTGTCGCGCCGTGTCGGCAGCCATCCGCGGGCCCGGCGTACCGCCGTCGATCAGCAGCCGGTGCGCCACCGCGTTCGGGTTGGCGATGCCGGGCAGCGGGAGCTTCTTGGGCAGGTGCGACATCGGCTCCATGTCGTCCGCCAGGGGGTGCCCGGGGAGCGCGGCCAGCTTGTTCATCACCGTACGGCCGATGTGGCGGAAGGTCGTCCACTTGCCGCCCGCGACCGAAAGCATGCCGCCGCGCCCCTCCGTCACGACTGTCTCGCGCTTGGCCTTGGACGTGTCGCCGGGACCGCCCGGCAGCACCCGCAGGCCCGCGAAGGAATAGGTGATCAGATCGCGCGACAGTTGCTGGTCCCTGACGGAGAAGGCGGCCTCGTCCAGGATCTGCGCGGTGTCCTTCTCGGTGACCGCGACATCCGCCGGATCGCCTTCGTACTCCTCGTCCGTCGTGCCGAGCAGCAGCATGTCCTCCCAGGGCAGGGCGAACGTGATGCGGTACTTGTCGATCGGGGTGGCCAGCGCGGCCTTCCACGGGCTGGTGCGCTTCAGCACCAGGTGCGCGCCCTTGGACAGACGGATCGAGGGCGCCGCGTTCGGGTCCTCCATCGCGCGCAGGTGATCCACCCACGGACCGGTGGCGTTCAGCACGAGCCGGGCGTCGACGCCGAACTCCGTGCCGTCCGTGCGGTCCTCCAGGTCGGCGCCCGTCACCCGGCCCTTGGTGAAGCGCAGCCCGGTCACCGCCGCGTGGTTGAGGACGACCGCGCCCGCGTCGACGGCCGCACGGACCGTCATCAGCGCCATCCGGGCATCGTTCATCTGGTCGTCGCCGTACACCGCGACGGCCTTCAGATTGTCCGTGCGCAGCTCCGGCACATCACGCTGCGCCTTCGCCGGGCTGATCACGTGCCCGACCCCGTCACCGAACGCGGAGAGCGCCGAGTACGCGAACACACCCGCACCGAGCTTGGCCGCGCCGTGCGGTCCCCCCTTGTAGACCGGCAGGTAGAAGGTGAGCGGGTTGGCCAGGTGGGGCGCCACCTGACGGGACACCGCACGGCGCTCGAAGTGGTTCTCCGCGACCAGCTTCACCGCACCGGTCTGCAGGTAGCGCAGACCGCCGTGGAGCAGCTTGGAGGAGGCGGAGGAAGTGGCGCCGGCGAAGTCGCCGGCGTCCACCAGGGCCACCCGCAGCCCGGACTGCGCGGCGTGCCAGGCGGTGGAGATGCCCAGGATGCCGCCACCGATCACCAGGAGGTCGTACGCCGCCTTGGACAGCTGCTCCCGCGTCTCGGCGCGGCTCGGAAGGGAGCCGGAGGCCGGGTGTGTCCCGAGTGCCGGGACGCTCTGCAGGGTGGTCATGGTGATTACTCCTCGTCTTCGAGCCAGCCCATGGTCCGTTCCACGGCCTTGAGCCAGCTCTTGTACTCGCGGTCGCGGGTGTCCGCGGCCATGCGGGGTGTCCACTCGGCGGCCCGGCGCCAGTTGGCGCGCAGCGCGTCGGTGTCCGGCCAGAAGCCGACGGCCAGACCGGCGGCGTAGGCGGCGCCGAGGCAGGTCGTCTCGGCGACCATGGGCCGCACCACGGGTGCGTCCAGGAAGTCGGCGAGCGTCTGCATCAGCAAGTTGTTGGAGGTCATGCCGCCGTCGACCTTGAGGGCGGCGAGCTCGACACCGGAGTCCTTCGTCATGGCGTCGGTGATCTCACGGGTCTGCCAGGCCGTGGCCTCCAGGACGGCACGGGCGATGTGCGCCTTGGTGACGTACCTGGTCAGACCGGCGATGACGCCGCGGGCGTCGGAGCGCCAGTAGGGGGCGAACAGACCGGAGAACGCGGGCACGAAGTACGCGCCCCCGTTGTCCTCGACCGAGGAGGCCAGCGTCTCGATCTCGGCCGCGGACTTGATCAGACCCATCTGGTCGCGCATCCACTGCACCAGCGAGCCGGTGACGGCGATGGAGCCTTCCAGCGCGTAGACCGGCTTCTGGTCGCCGATCCGGTACCCGACGGTCGTCAGCAGTCCGTTGTACGAGTTGACGGGCGTCTCGCCGGTGTTCATGAGCATGAAGGTGCCGGTGCCGTACGTGGACTTGGCCTCGCCCTCGGAGAAGCAGGTCTGGCCGAAGAGGGCCGCCTGCTGGTCGCCGAGCGCGGAGGCGACCGGGACACCGGCCAGGACGCCGCCCTTGGCGGTGCCGTACACCTCGGCGGAGGAGCGGATCTCGGGCAGCACGGCCGCCGGGATCTCCATGGACGCGAGGATCTTCTCGTCCCAGGCCATCGAGTGCAGGTTCATCAGAAGGGTGCGCGAGGCGTTGGTGACATCGGTGACATGGACGCCGCCGTCGGTGCCGCCGGTCAGGTTCCAGATGACCCAGGAGTCCATGGTGCCGAAGAGGATGTCGCCGCGCTCGGCGCGCTCGCGCAGGCCCTCGACGTTGTCCAGCAGCCAGCGGACCTTGGGGCCCGCGAAGTACGAGGCGAGCGGCAGACCGGTCTCGCGGCGGAAGCGGTCCTGGCCCACGTTGCGGCCGAGCTCCTTGCAGAGCGCGTCGGTGCGGGTGTCCTGCCAGACCAGGGCGTTGTGGACGGGCTCACCGGTGTTCTTGTCCCAGAGCAGCGTGGTCTCGCGCTGGTTGGTGATGCCGATCGCCTTCACGTCGGCGGCGGTGATGCCCGCCTTGACGACGGCGCCGGCGACGACCTCCTGGACGTTCTCCCAGATCTCGGTCGCGTTGTGTTCGACCCAGCCCGGCTTGGGGAAGATCTGTTCGTGCTCCTTCTGGTCGACGGAGACGATCCGGCCGTCCTTGTCGAAGACGATGCAGCGGCTGGAGGTGGTGCCCTGGTCGATGGCCGCGATGAACGGGCCGGTGGTGTGTGCGTCGGTCACGGTGTGCTCCCGGAAGTCTGTGTGGTCTGGAGGGTCACGGCTCTGTGCGTCACTGCTCAGGCGAAGGCGACGTTGTAGAGCCCGCCCGCGATCGCGCCGCCGATGAGCGGTCCGGCGACCGGGATCCAGGCATAGCCCCAGTCGGAACCGCCCTTGTTCGGCAGCGGCAGCAGCGCGTGCACGATACGCGGACCGAGGTCGCGAACCGGGTTGATCGCGTAACCGGTCGGGCCGCCGAGCGAGAGACCGATACCGACGACGACGAGAGCGGTGACCATGGCGCCGAGCGTGCCGAGGCCGTTCCCGTCGTTGTTGAGGCCCTGGGTGAGGATCGCCAGGACGAGCACGACGGTGGCGATGACCTCGGTGGCGAGGTTCTGCACGGCGTTGCGGATCTCGGGACCGGTGGAGAAGACGCCCAGGACCGGGCCCGCCTTCGGGGCGGAGGCCTGGTCGACCATGGCCTCTTCACCCGGCTGGGCGCCCGTGATCTCCGGATCCGTGAGATGCGCCCGGAACTGCCCGTAGTACGTCAGCCAGACCAGCACCGCGCCGATCATCGCGCCGAGCAGCTGGGAGCCGAGGTACAGCGGTACGTCGCTCCACTTGGTGCCGCCCTCGATCGCGAGACCGATCGTGACCGCCGGGTTGAGATGCGCGCCGGAAACCCCACCGGCCAGATACGCGCCGGTCAGCACGGCGAAACCCCACCCGAAGGTGATGGCGAGCCAGCCGGCGTTCTGCGCCTTGGAGCGCTTGAGAGTGACGGCGGCACAGACACCACCGCCGAGCAGGATGAGTACGGCGGTACCTATGGTCTCGCCGATGAAGATGTCGGAGCTGGACACCCGCGACTCCTTTGTCCTTCGTCCAGGGAAGCCGAACCCCGGGTCCCTCCGGTGGTCCGCGCCCTCACGTGAGGGCGTTTTCCGGCCCTTGGCGCTGTCACACCCTAACGCGAATTTCCGTTAGCTGTTCGACAATGCCGACCGATGAACGGCAGTGTTTCTCCCAGGTGAATCAGGCGTCAAGGGTTGTGTGGCCTATAACTCGATTAACTCGATCGCTACCGTCGGCCGCGGCGGTCAGAAGGGCCGGGCGCCCAGGTCCCTGGAGACGGCGCGGGCGCAGTCGCGCACCGCGGCGATCAGCTCGGGGCGCAGCTTCCCGTCCGCGCAGACCCGCTCCACCGCCCCGGTCACGGCAACGGCGCCGACCGGCATCCGGCGCCGGTCGTGGATCGGGGCGGCCACCGCGGCCACGCCCTCCCAGGTCTCCTCCACGTCGGCGGCCCAGCCGCGCGCCCGGATCAGGTCGAGCATCGCCTCGAACTCCTCCGCGCCGGTGACGGTGTGCGGGGTGAAGGGCTGCCGCTCGGCCTCCAGGGCCTCGGTGTGCGCCACCGGGTCGTACGCCGCGAGCACCTTCCCCAGGGCCGTGGAGTGCAGTGGCTGCATGGCCCCGACCTCCAGGACCTGCCGGCTGTCGTCGGGCCGGAAGACGTGGTGGACGATGAGCACGCCCTGCTGGTGCAGGACTCCGAGGTGCGCGCTCTCGCCGCTGGAGCGGGCCAGGTCGTCCGTCCAGACGAGCGCGCGGGCCCGCAGCTCGTGGACGTCCAGGTAGCTGTTGCCCAGGCGCAGCAGCTCGGCGCCCAGCTGGTAACGGCCGGACGCCGTGTCCTGCTCGACGAAGCCCTCGTGCTGGAGCGTGCGCAGGATGCCGTGTGCGGTGCCCTTGGCCAGGCCCAGTGAGGAGGCGATGTCGGACAGTCCCAGCCGACGCTCGCCACCTGCCAGCAGGCGCAGCATCGCCGCCGCCCGTTCCAGCGACTGGATGTTCTTGGCCATCGCGCCGTACTCCTCCACCTCGGTTCGACAATGCTGAACACTATCGGTCGATGCCGACCCATGCTCGATCACACAGGAAAACCGCGGGCACCACTCGATTCGGACATCCCCCCGCACAGCATGCCGTCCGTTCCGTGGGACGGAGTGACGGCCCCGGGTGCCGCCCGGCTAGGCTGGCCTGGTGCGCCTTCCACCGAAGCCGCAAAGCCGACAGCCGTCGCATCCCAGGGAGTAAATCCATGGCCTCGTTGCCGACCCCTTCCGCCGACAGCCGGAACCGAGCCGAAGCCCTCCGTGAGGCACTCGCCACCCGGGTGGTGGTGGCCGACGGTGCCATGGGCACCATGCTCCAGGCACAGGACCCGACCCTTGAGGACTTCCAGAACCTCGAAGGCTGCAACGAGATCCTGAACGTCACCCGCCCGGACATCGTGCGCTCCGTGCACGAGGAGTACTTCGCCGTCGGCGTGGACTGCGTCGAGACGAACACCTTCGGGGCCAACGCCTCCGCCCTGGGCGAGTACGACATTCCCGAGCGGATCCACGAGCTCTCCGAGTCGGGCGCGCGCATCGCCCGCGAAGTGGCGGACGCGTTCACCGCGTCGACCGGGCAACAGCGCTGGGTGCTCGGCTCCATGGGCCCGGGAACGAAGCTGCCCACGCTGGGGCACGCCCCCTACACCGTGCTGCGGGACGGCTTCCAGCAGAACGCCGAGGGACTGATCGCCGGCGGCGCGGACGCGCTCATCATCGAGACGACGCAGGACCTGCTGCAGACCAAGGCCGCCGTACTGGGCGCGCGGCGCGCCCTGGAGGCGATGGGCAGCGACCTCCTGGTGCTGTGTTCGCTGGCGTTCGAGACCACCGGAACCATGCTGCTCGGCTCCGAGATCGGGGCCGCGCTGACCGCGCTGGAACCGCTCGGCGTCGACATGATCGGTCTGAACTGCTCGACCGGCCCCGCCGAGATGAGCGAGCACCTGCGCTACCTCACGCGCCACTCCCGTATCCCGCTGCTCTGCATGCCGAATGCCGGGCTGCCGGTGCTCACCAAGGACGGGGCGCACTTCCCGCTCGGTCCCGAGGGGCTCGCCGACGCCCAGGAGACGTTCGTCCAGGAGTACGGCCTCTCGCTGGTCGGCGGCTGCTGCGGTACGACCCCCGAGCACCTGCGGCAGCTCGTCGAGCGTGTCCGCGGCTCCGCGCTCACCTCACGCGCGCCCCGTCCCGAGCCGGGCGCCGCCTCCCTGTACCAGACCGTCCCGTTCCGCCAGGACACCTCCTACCTGGCGATCGGCGAGCGTACGAACGCCAACGGATCGAAGAAGTTCCGCGAGGCGATGCTGGAGGCCCGCTGGGACGACTGCGTGGAGATGGCGCGCGACCAGATCCGCGAGGGCGCGCACATGCTCGACCTCTGCGTCGACTACGTCGGCCGGGACGGCGTCACCGACATGGAGGAGCTGGCCGGACGTTTCGCCACCGCCTCCACCCTGCCGATCGTGCTGGACTCCACCGAGTTGCCGGTCCTCCGCGCCGGCCTGGAGAAGCTCGGCGGCCGGGCCGTCCTCAACTCCGTCAACTACGAGGACGGAGACGGCCCCGAGTCGCGGTTCGCCAAGGTCACCGCACTGGCCGTCGAGCACGGCGCCGCGCTGATCGCCCTGACCATCGACGAGGAGGGCCAGGCCCGTACCGTCGAGCACAAGGTCGCCGTCGCCGAGCGGCTGATCGAGGACCTGACGAGCAACTGGGGCATTCACGAGTCGGACATCCTCATCGACACCCTGACCTTCACGATCTGCACCGGCCAGGAGGAGTCCCGGGGCGACGGCATGGCCACCATCGGGGCCATCCGCGAGCTGAAGAAGCGCCACCCCGACGTCCAGACCACGCTCGGACTGTCCAACATCTCCTTCGGCCTCAACCCGGCCGCCCGGGTCGTCCTGAACTCCGTCTTCCTCGACGAGTGCGTCAAGGCCGGCCTCGACTCCGCGATCGTGCACGCCTCCAAGATCCTGCCGATCGCGCGCCTCGACGAGGAGCAGGTGAAGGTCGCGCTCGACCTCATCCACGACCGCCGCGCCGAGGGCTACGACCCCCTGCAGAGGCTGATGGAGCTGTTCGAGGGCGTCAGCACGCAGTCGATGAAGGCCGGCAAGGCCGAGGAACTCCTCTCCCTGCCGCTCGACGAGCGCCTCCAGCGCCGCATCATCGACGGCGAGAAGAACGGCCTGGAGACCGACCTCGACGAGGCCCTGCGGACCCGCCCCGCCCTCGACATCGTCAACGACACCCTCCTGGAGGGCATGAAGGTCGTCGGTGAACTCTTCGGCTCCGGTCAGATGCAGCTGCCGTTCGTGCTCCAGTCCGCCGAGGTCATGAAGACCGCGGTGGCCTATCTGGAGCCCCACATGGAGAAGTCCGACGCCGAGGGCAAGGGCACGATCGTGCTGGCCACGGTCCGTGGCGACGTCCACGACATCGGCAAGAACCTCGTCGACATCATCCTGTCCAACAACGGCTTCAACGTGGTCAATCTCGGCATCAAGCAGCCCGTCTCCGCGATCCTGGACGCCGCCCAGGAGCACCGTGCCGACGTCATCGGCATGTCCGGTCTCCTGGTGAAGTCCACCGTGATCATGAAGGAGAACCTGGAGGAGCTGAACCAGCGCAAGCTGGCCGCCGAATACCCGGTGATCCTCGGCGGCGCCGCACTCACCCGCGCCTACGTCGAGCAGGACCTCCACGAGATCTACGAGGGCGAGGTCCGCTACGCCCGCGACGCGTTCGAGGGGCTGCGTCTGATGGACGCCCTGGTCGCGGTCAAGCGCGGTGTCCCGGGCGCCACCCTGCCCGAACTCAAGCAGCGCCGCGTACCCAAGCGCGACACGGCGGTGCTGGAGGTGGAGGAGCCCGAGGAGGGCGTCCGCTCCGACGTCGCCGTCGACAACCCGGTCCCCGAGCCCCCGTTCTGGGGCACCCGGGTCGTCAAGGGCATCCAGCTCAAGGAGTACGCGTCCTGGCTGGACGAGGGCGCGCTCTTCAAGGGCCAGTGGGGCCTCAAGCAGGCCCGCGCCGGTGACGGACCGACGTACGAGGAACTGGTCGAGACCGAGGGCCGCCCGCACCTGCGCGGCTGGCTCGACAAGCTCCACACCGAGAACCTCCTGGAAGCCGCCGTCGTGTACGGCTACTTCCCCTGCGTGTCCAAGGGCGACGATCTGATCCTGCTCCACGAGGACGGCTCCGAGCGCACCCGCTTCACCTTCCCGCGCCAGCGCCGCGGACGACGCCTCTGCCTGGCGGACTTCTTCCGCCCCGAGGAGTCCGGGGAGACGGATGTGGTCGGCCTCCAGGTCGTCACCGTCGGCTCGAAGATCGGCGGCGAGACCGCCAAGCTCTTCGAGGCCAACTCCTACCGCGACTACCTGGAGCTGCACGGTCTGTCCGTACAGCTGGCCGAGGCGCTGGCCGAGTACTGGCACGCCCGGGTCCGCTCCGAGCTGGGCTTCGGCGGCGAGGACCCGGCCGATGTCGAGGACATGTTCGCGCTGAAGTACCGCGGCGCGCGCTTCTCCCTCGGCTACGGTGCCTGCCCCGAGCTGGAGGACCGGGCGAAGATCGCCGAGCTGCTCGGACCCGAGCGGATCGGGGTGCGTCTCTCGGAGGAGTTCCAGCTCCACCCGGAGCAGTCCACCGACGCGATCGTCATCCACCACCCCGAGGCGAAGTACTTCAACGCGCGGTAAGACCGCGTTCAACGCGCCGTAGCAGGTCAAGTCGTACACTTGTCGGTCCAGTGCAGGCCGGTCGTCCTTCCCACGGGAAAAGACGGCCGGCCTTCTCGTCCCTTACGGAAGGTGTGCCGGATGACCAGCACGGTTCCCGCGTCCATGACCCGCACGGCCGAAGGCGCCGCGCTGCAGGCCGTCCTGCTCGACATGGACGGCACCCTCGTCGATACCGAGGGCTTCTGGTGGGACGCCGAGGTGGAGGTCTTCGCCGAGCTCGGGCACCAGCTCGACGAGGCCTGGCGGGACGTGGTGGTCGGCGGGCCGATGACCCGCAGTGCCGGCTACCTCATGGACGTCACCGGTGCGGACATCACCCTCGCCGAACTCACCGTGCTGCTCAACGACCGCTTCGAGGAGCGCATCGGCCGCGGTGTGCCGCTGATGCCGGGCGCGGCACGGCTCCTGGCCGAACTGGCCCGGCACGAGATCCCCACCGCCCTGGTCTCCGCCTCGCACCGGCGGATCATCGACCGCGTGCTGGACTCGGTGGGACACCACCACTTCTCCCTCACCGTCGCCGGCGACGAGGTCTCCCGTACCAAGCCGCACCCGGAGCCCTACCTCACCGCCGCGTCCGGCTTCGGGGCGGAGCCCGAGCGCTGTGCGGTCATCGAGGACACGGCCACCGGCGTCGCGGCCGCGGAGGCCGCGGGCTGCCGGGTGGTCGCCGTCCCGTCCGTCGCACCGATCGCCCCCGCGTCCGGCCGGGTCGTCGTACGGTCGCTGGAAGAAGTCGATCTCGCATTTCTCCGGGGCCTGGTAACGGGAATGCAGTGATCCGCGCACCGAGAGTATTTCTGTGAATGAACCGAAAAGCTCTCGGCGTCGAATGGTGCGCTTTCTGTCGTACGTCAGTGCGTGAGCCGGGCGCGCGGCAGGGGTGAAAAGGGGACTCGGGCGTGAGCTTTGTCACCCGAATCGCAGCCGAAGGCTTTTCAAGATCCGCCCGGGTGTCCGTTTCGTGGTGTCGAAGTGTCCCGGTTGGTGGGGACCTGTGTGAAACGGTCCCGGTGGGGGAAAACGGCTCGCCGTTATTCCCATCACCGTCCGATTACACATCCGGCCAGCTCTGGTCCGGCATTGCCGACGGCGCGCACTAATCTCGCTTTCTCAATGCCGGGATGAGGGAGAGCGTCCAAGATGAACCGCAAGACTCTGGTGCTGCCGGCCGTCGTCGGCCTGCTCGCGCCCGTACTCGCCGCCTGCGGCGCGTCGGGCGACGGGGACGATGGCAGGGCCGCCATCGTTGTCGGCACCACGGACCAGTTCGTCGCTTCCAAGGACACCCCCGCGCCGCTCGACCCCGCCATCGGCTACGAGGCGGGGGTGTGGAACGTGCTCCGGCAGACCGTGCAGACCCTGATGCACGTGCCGCGCGGCGGCGGGGAGCCGGTCCCCGAGGCGGCGCAGACCTGCACCTTCACGGACACGCAGAACGAGAGCTACCGCTGCAAGCTGCGCAGCGGTCTGAAGTTCGCCGACGGCAAAGCCGTCACCGCCGATGACGTGAAGTACTCCATCGACCGCGTCATCCGCATCAACGCTCCCAACGGGCCCGTCGCCCTGCTCGCCAACATCGACACGGTCGAGACGCAGGGCGAGCGGGAGGTCGTCTTCCATCTCCGCACCCCGGACGCCACGTTCCCGTACAAGCTCGCCACTCCGGTCGCCGGGATCGTGCCGCGGAACAAGTACGCGGCGAAGTCCGCGCGTACCGGATTCCAGGTGGACGGATCCGGTCCCTACGCCATGAAGCCGGTAGTCGAGCACAACCAGGTCGTCAAGGTGCTCTTCACCAGGAACCCCCACTACAAGGGGGATCTGAAGGTGCGCAACGAGAAGGTCGAGCTGGATGTCTTCCCCGATTCGACGGCCATGGGCAAGGCCTTCGACGACAAGAAGCTCGACATGATGACCCGCACCATGTCGCCCGAGCAGTCCCAGCAGCTGCTCGAAAAGCCCGAGGACGGCATCAAGCTCACCGAGATACCCGGACTCGCCATCCATTTCCTGGGCTTCAACACCGACGACCCGGCCGTGAAGAACAAGGCCGTCCGCCAGGCCATGGCCCAGGTCGTCGACCGCGGAGAGATCGCGAGCAAGGTGTACGGCGCCACGGCCGAGCCGTTGTACTCGCTGATCCCGTCCGGCATCACCGGGCACGCCAACTCGTTCTACAACAAGTACAGCGAACCCAGCACCACGAAGGCCGCGGCGATCCTGGAGACCGCAGGCATCGACACCCCTGTGAAGCTCACTCTCCACTACCCGTCCGACCGTGCCGGCGCCGGCGACGCCGCCGAGTTCGAAACCCTGAAGAAGCAGTTCAACGACACCGGCCTGTTCGATGTCACCGTCCAGAGCTCCCCCTGGGCGAAGTACCGCCCCGCACAGGTGCGCGGCGACTACGCCGTGTACGGCATGGGCTGGTTCCCCGACTTCCCGGACCCCGACAACTACATGGCGCCGTTCCTCGACAAGAACAACTTCCTCAACTCGCCCTACAGGTCGACGCTCGCCCAGAAGACGCTCATTCCGCAGTCGCGCCGCGAGGCCGACCGCAGCGCCTCGGCCAAGACCTTCGAGCAGCTCCAGGAGATCGTCGCCGACGATGTCCCCGTACTGCCGATCTGGCAGGGCAAGCAGTACGTCGCGTCGCGCGAAGACCTCACCGGTGTCGAATGGGCGGTCAACTCCTCCGCCGACCTCCAGCTCTGGGAGTTGGGCGACGGAACCGTCCGAACCTCCTGAGCACGGACGACGCCCCGGCCGAACCCGGCCGGGGCGTCGTCCGGGCCCCGGACCGTCTCCGGGGCCGCCGCTCGGGGCTGTTCACTGGGCCCCGGGCCGCACCAGACCGCTCTCGTAGGCGTACACCGCCGCCTGCACCCGGTCGCGCAGGCCGAGCTTGGTCAGCACATGGCCGACGTGCGTCTTGACCGTCGTCTCACTGACGAACAGGTCCGCGGCGATCTCCGCGTTCGACAGTCCGCGCGCCACCAGCTTCAGCACCTCGACCTCACGGTCCGTCAGCGTGTGCAGGGTGTCGGGCACCGGCTCCTCGCCGGACGGCAGATGGTCCGCATACTTGTCGAGCAGCCTGCGGGTGATGCTCGGCGCCAGCATCGCCTCACCCGCCGCCACCACGCGGATCGCCTGCACCAACTCATGGGCGGGAGCGTCCTTCAGCAGGAAGCCGCTGGCGCCCGCGCGCAACGCCTCCACCACGTACTCGTCGAGATCGAACGTGGTCAGCACCAACACCTTCGCCGGACCGTCCCGGCCGGGACCGGTGATCTGACGCGTCGCCTCGACGCCGTCCATCCGCGGCATGCGGATGTCCATCAGCACCACATCGGGCTGCAGCGCCCGCACCTGGTCGAGAGCCTGGAGACCGTCACCGGCCTCGCCCACCACCGCGAGATCACCTTCCGCCTCCAGGATCATCCGGAAGCCGGTGCGCAACAGCGGTTGGTCATCGACCAGTAGGACGCGGATAGCCACAAGGTCTCCTCAAGATCCTTCGGGGGCCACAGGCCGGCCGGCCTCGGTACGGACCGGATCCATTCTGCCCTGCACGTCCTGCTCCGACTCCGCCGGGCGTACCGACAACGGATAGACCGGGGGAGTACCGCCGAATTCGGGACAGACCGCCTGGTGGTCGCACCAGCCGCAGAGCTTCGTCGGCCGGGGCCGCCACTCGCCCGTCTCGGTCGCCAGCCGGATCGCGTCCCACAGCGCCAGCAGCTTCCGCTCCACCCGCTCCAGGTCCGCCACGACCGGGTCGTACGTCAGGATGTCGCCGCTGCCGAGATAGACGAGCTGGAGACGGCGTGGCACCACGCCCTTCAGCCGCCAGATCACCAGCGCGTAGAACTTCATCTGGAAGAGCGCGCCCTCCGCGTACTGCGGGCGCGGCGCCTTCCCCGTCTTGTAGTCGACGATGCGGACCTCGCCCGTGGGCGCCACGTCGATCCGGTCGATCACCCCGCGCAGCCGCAGCCCCGACTCCAGCTCCGTCTCGACGAACAGCTCGCGCTCGGCGGGTTCCAGCCGCGTCGGGTCCTCCAGCGAGAACCACCGCTCCACCAGGCTCTCCGCCTCCGAGAGCCAGCGCGCGAGACGCTCGCCCCCGGCATCCTCCGAGAACAGCTCGGACAGCTCCGGCTTCGACTCCAGCAGCCGGTCCCACTGGGCGGGGATCAGCGCCGTGGCCCGGCCGGCCGTGCGCTCCGCCGCCGGATTGTCGAAGAGCCGCTCCAGCACCGCATGCACCAGCGTGCCCCGGGTAGCTGCTTCGCTGGGCTTCTCGGGCAGTTTGTCGATGACCCGGAAGCGGTACAGCAGAGGACATTGCATGAAATCACCGGCCCGCGACGGCGACAGGGACGTGGGCGGCTGAGCGGGCCGCGGCAGGGAGGTCATGTCGAAGACCCTACGGCCCGCCACCGACACTCGGCGGCATACCATCGACCACACACTCCCGAACACTGAACGACCGTGCCGCAGGGCACCGACCGAAGGGACCTCGTGGACGAGAGCGGCGACAGCGGGCGGCCGCAGCCCGGCGCAGGGGGAACGGCCCCCGGCGCCGGCCCCGACAAGGGCGGACCGCGGCGCCCCGAAGAGCCCGGAGGCGGCCTTCTCATGGGCCGTCCTTTTGGTGTGCCCGTGTACGTCGCGCCCAGTTGGTTCATCGTCGCCGCACTGATCACCTGGGTCTTCGGCGGCCAGCTCGAACGGGTGCTGCCCGAGCTCGGAGCGGCGCGCTACCTGGTCTCCCTCTTCTTCGCGATCGCCTTCTACGCCTCCGTACTCGTCCACGAACTCGCGCACACGGTCGTCGCCCTGCACTACAAGCTGCCGGTGCGCCGCATCCAGCTCCAGTTCTTCGGCGGCGTCTCCGAGATCGAGAAGGAGTCCGAGACTCCCGGCCGCGAATTCCTGCTCGCCTTCGTGGGCCCCCTGCTCTCCCTGGTGCTCGCCGGGCTCTTCTACGTCGGGATGACGTTCGTCGCGCCCGGCACCGTTCCGGGAGTCCTCCTCGCCGGGCTGATGATCTCCAACCTCCTGGTGGCCGCCTTCAATCTCCTCCCCGGCCTCCCCCTCGACGGCGGACGCATGCTCCGTGCCGTCGTCTGGAAGATCACCGGCCGCCCGATGAGCGGCACCGTCGCGGCCGCCTGGGTCGGCCGCGCCCTCGCCGTCGTCACCCTCATCGGCCTCCCGCTGCTCACTCGCACCGGCTCCTTCGGGAACAACCCCCGCGACGTCAGCGGCATGGACACCGTCACCGACGCGCTGCTCGCCGCCATCCTCGCCGCCATCATCTGGACCGGAGCGGGCAACAGCCTGCGCATGGCACGCCTGCGCGAGCACCTTCCCGAGCTGCGCGCCCGCACCCTCACCCGGCGCGCCGTCCCGGTGGAGGCCGACACCCCGCTCTCCGAGGCCCTGCGACGCGCCAACGAAGCGGGTGCCCGCGCCCTCGTCGTCGTCGACGGACTGGGCGAACCCAAGGCCGTCGTCCGGGAAACCGCCATCGTCTCCATCCCCGAACACCGCCGCCCCTGGGTCGCCGTCAGCGGCCTCGCCCAGGACCTCACCGCGGGCATGAAGATCTCCGCCGAGCTGTCCGGCGAAGCGCTGCTGGACCGGCTCAAGGCCAGCCCCGCCACCGAATACCTCGTCTTCGAAGAGACCGGTGAGATCTACGGCGTGCTGTCCACCGCCGACGTCGAGCGGGCGTTCGTCGCGGCCCTGGCCAGGCCCGCCGCCTGACCGTCCGGCATCGTCCGGGCTCGCGGTCGGGGCGCGGGGAATCACCGGTAGGCTGGTCACATGTCTGAACCGACCGGTGCCGCCCGCCGACGCGGGCCCTTCAAGGTCGGGGACCAGGTCCAGCTCACCGATCCCAAGGGACGCCACTACACCTTCACGCTCGAAGCCGGGAAGAACTTCCACACCCACAAGGGTTCCTTCCCGCACGACGAGCTGATCGGTGCCCCCGAGGGCAGTGTTGTCCGAACCACGGGAAACGTCGCCTATCTCGCGCTGCGCCCCCTGCTCCCCGACTACGTCCTGTCCATGCCCCGCGGCGCCGCCGTGGTCTACCCCAAGGACGCGGGGCAGATCCTGGCCTTCGCCGACATCTTCCCCGGCGCCCGCGTCGTGGAGGCCGGTGTCGGTTCCGGCTCGCTCTCCACCTTCCTGCTGCGCGCCATCGGCGACCAGGGCATGCTGCACTCCTACGAGCGCCGCGAGGACTTCGCCGAGATCGCCCGGCAGAACGTGGAACGCTACTTCGGCGAGCCGCACCCCGCCTGGCAGCTCACCGTCGGCGACCTCCAGGACAACCTCTCCGACACCGACGTCGACCGGGTCATCCTCGACATGCTCGCCCCCTGGGAGTGCCTGGAGGCCGTCTCCAAGGCGCTCGTGCCCGGTGGCATCCTGTGCGCGTACGTCGCGACCACCACCCAGCTCGCGCGGACCGTCGAGTCCATCCGCGAGATCGGCTGCTTCGCCGAGCCGCAGCCCTGGGAATCGATGATCCGCAACTGGCACGTCGAGGGCCTGGCCGTCCGCCCGGACCACCGCATGATCGGCCACACCGGCTTCCTCGTCACCGCCCGCCGCCTGGCCGACGGGGTCGAGCCCCCGCTGCGCCGCCGCCGCCCCGCCAAGGGTGCCTACGGCGAGGACTACGACGGTCCCGGCAGCCAGAGCGGCTCCTCCCGCGGCTGAGCCGCACAACGTACCGGCGCCGCCGCCGAGTTCCCGGACCGACCCGGGAACTCGGCGGCGGCGCCTTTTCGTTGCCCGTACGGGACACACGTCCGGGCCGACCCCACCGTTCCACTGGTGCGCGTGGTGTGGCACGATGCTGGCCACCCCAAGCCACCGCGGACGTCCCACCGGCGGCAGCGCCCACCCAGATCCTCGAACCACAGGAACCACAGGAGACATCCCGCGTGCAGACCTCCGAGCTCCCGGACCTCGCGCACACCGACACCAAGCCGCTGCACTGGCTCGCCACCGCGACAGCCATGGCCGCCGTCATCGCAGCCGCAGGTACGCTCCAGCCGGACCCCGTGGCGACCGCCTCGACCCCGCATCGCACCACCGCGCAGCACGGCACGGCGCCCGTAGCCGCGCCCGATCCGGAGCGGGCGACCTACCCCCTGGAGTGTGGGGGGGTGGGGAACACCGTGGCCGAACAGCAGCCCGGCGACCTGGACGGCGACGGCCGGCCCGAGACGGTCGCCGTGGTCCACTGCGCGGCAGGATCCGGCACCCCGCCCAGCGGCGTCTACGTCCTCACAAGAGGAAGCGGGGCCACACCGCGGGTCGTGGCGACCCTGGTGGACCCCGCCGAGAAGCTGAGCGTCGGCGACTTCGCGGTGCGTGACGGGATCATCTCCGCCACCCTGTTCGGCTACTCCTCGGCCGATGTGCCGCAGTGCTGTCCCGACCAGCAGGAGAAGGTCACCTGGCAGTGGCGGGGCGGCGCCTTCGTCCGAGCCACCCGGTCCGCCCCGAGCAGTGCCTGAGCGGTCACTGCACGTGCTCCACCGCCCGGAACCGCGGGGTCACGCGGCCTCGGGGCCGTACACCTCGACCCTGTCCGAAACGCGACGTACATGGATGCAGTCGCCCGGGCACTCCTTGGCCGAATCGACGACATCCTGGAGGAGCGGCAGCGGCACCGGTGTCGTCGCGCCCTTGTCCTGCAGGAGTTCGTCGTCACCGCTCTTCACATACGCCAGACCGTCGATGTCCAGCTCGAACACCTCCGGTGCGTACTGCACGCAGATACCGTCTCCCGTGCAGAGGTCCTGATCGATCCAGACCTCCAGGTCCTGCGTGTCGCTGCCGGTGGGAGCGTCCTGCTGCACGGTCATTTCTCCTGCCGTTCCCTGCGTATCCGAACCAAAAGAAGCCAGCCCTGACGGGTGTTGACCGGTTCGACGATACAACCGGCCGCTTTCCGATGTTGAAGGGTGGGTATTCCCCTGACACGAGGGGGAACGCAAGGGTGAAGATCGGACACGCCCCGCAGTCTTTGTGATCTAGGGGTTTCAATCATCACCCACCCAGGTAGGGTCAGGAAGCGTCCAGCTCCCCTTGGAGGAGGTGAGGACCGTGGCAGCCCACGACGACGACATCAACCGCGGCATCCGGCCCGGGCGGGGGTCCGAAGACCCAGCCGGCCAGGTCGCCTATCTTGAGCAGGAAATCGCCGTCCTGCGACGTAAGCTCGCCGACTCTCCGCGCCATACGAGGATTCTCGAAGAGCGGATCGTCGAGTTGCAGACCAACCTGGCGGGCGTGTCCGCGCAGAATGAGCGGCTCGCCAACACGCTCCGCGAGGCCCGCGACCAGATCGTGGCCCTCAAGGAAGAAGTCGACCGGCTCGCACAGCCGCCGGCCGGATTCGGTGTGTTCCTGCAGGGCAATGAGGACGGCACCTGCGACATCTTCACCGGGGGCCGCAAGCTCCGGGTGAATGTCAGCCCCAGTGTCGAGCTCGACGACCTCCGGCGCGGCCAGGAAGTCATGCTCAATGAAGCGCTCAATGTGGTCGACGCCATGGAATTCGAGCGGGCCGGGGACATCGTCACCCTCAAGGAGATCCTTGAGGACGGCGAGCGGGCCCTGGTCATCGGGCACACCGACGAGGAACGGGTGGTGCGGCTCGCCGAGCCGCTGCTGGACATCACCATCCGCCCCGGCGACGCCCTGCTGCTCGAGCCCAGGTCCGGCTACGTCTACGAAGTGGTCCCCAAGAGCGAGGTCGAAGAACTCGTCCTCGAAGAGGTACCGGACATCGACTACGACAAGATCGGCGGTCTGGGCGACCAGATCGAGCTGATCCGGGACGCGGTCGAGCTCCCCTATCTCCACCCCGACCTCTTCAAGGAACACGAACTGCGGCCGCCGAAGGGCATCCTGCTCTACGGCCCGCCCGGCTGCGGCAAGACGCTCATCGCCAAGGCGGTGGCCAACTCCCTTGCCAAGAAGGTCGCCGAGGTCACCGGCCAGCCGGCGGGCAAGAGCTACTTCCTCAACATCAAGGGCCCGGAACTCCTCAACAAGTACGTCGGCGAGACCGAGCGGCACATCCGCCTGGTCTTCCAGCGTGCCCGTGAGAAGGCGGGCGAGGGCACCCCCGTCATCGTCTTCTTCGACGAGATGGAGTCCCTCTTCCGTACCCGGGGATCCGGCGTCAGCTCGGACGTGGAGAACACCATCGTTCCCCAGCTGCTCGCCGAGATCGACGGTGTCGAGGGCCTGGAGAACGTCATCGTCATCGGCGCCTCCAACCGCGAGGACATGATCGACCCCGCGATCCTGCGCCCCGGACGCCTCGATGTGAAGATCAAGATCGAGCGCCCCGACGCGGAGGCCGCGAAGGACATCTTCGCGAAGTACCTCACTCCTTCGCTGCCCCTGCACGCGGACGACCTCGCGGAGCACACCGGCTCCAAGGAAGCCGCCGCACACGCCATGATCCAGTCCGTCGTCGAGCGGATGTACACCGAATCCGAGGAGAACCGCTTCCTCGAGGTCACGTACGCCAACGGCGACAAGGAAGTCCTCTACTTCAAGGACTTCAACTCCGGCGCGATGATCCAGAACATCGTCGACCGGGCCAAGAAGATGGCCATCAAGGCCTTCCTCGACCAGGGCCAGAAGGGCCTTCGCGTCTCCCATCTCCTCCAGGCCTGCGTGGACGAGTTCAAGGAGAACGAGGACCTGCCGAACACCACGAACCCGGACGACTGGGCCCGGATCTCCGGCAAGAAGGGCGAGCGGATCGTCTTCATCCGTACGCTCGTCACCGGAAAGCAGGGCGCGGACACCGGTCGCTCCATCGACACGGTGGCGAATACTGGGCAGTACCTGTAGAGCGCCGACCGGCTGCGGATGCCCGGCCGGGCATCCGCAGCCGGTTGCTTTCCGGACAGCTCTCGCGACACCGCAGCAATGACGTAATTGATCTCCCCACCACCGCAGAGTCGCTCTAGGCTCTTGCGTACCGCCCGGTCGCGCAGTGCGGGGACGGGCACCGCACACGCACCGGACAAGCAGCGGTACTTGAGCGCCGCCCCCTCAAGGGGGCGCCGCCGGGCAAGGAGGGCCGCATGACCGTACGGCGAGTAATGGGCATCGAGACGGAGTACGGGATCTCCGTCCCCGGCCACCCCAACGCCAATGCCATGCTCACCTCGTCCCAGATCGTCAACGCCTACGCAGCGGCGATGCACCGGGCGCGCCGCGCCCGCTGGGACTTCGAGGAGGAGAACCCGCTGCGGGACGCGCGAGGTTTCGACCTCGCCCGTGAGACCGCGGACTCCAGCCAGCTCACCGACGAGGACATCGGCCTCGCCAATGTCATCCTCACCAATGGGGCCCGCCTCTACGTCGACCATGCGCACCCCGAGTACAGCTCCCCGGAAGTCACCAATCCGCGCGACGCGGTCCTCTGGGACAAGGCCGGCGAGCGGATCATGGCAGAGGCGGCCGACCGCGCCGCCCAGCTCCCCGGCGCCCAGCCGATCCACCTCTACAAGAACAACACCGACAACAAGGGCGCCTCGTACGGCACGCACGAGAACTACCTGATGAAGCGGGAAACCCCCTTCTCCGACATCGTGCGCCATCTGACCCCGTTCTTCGTCTCCCGCCAGGTGGTCACCGGGGCCGGACGCGTGGGAATCGGCCAGGACGGCCATGAACACGGCTTCCAGATCAGTCAGCGTGCCGACTACTTCGAGGTCGAGGTCGGTCTGGAGACCACCCTCAAGCGCCCCATCATCAACACCCGTGACGAGCCGCACTCCGATGCCGAGAAGTACCGCAGGCTGCATGTGATCATCGGCGACGCGAATCTCTCGGAGATCTCCACCTATCTCAAGCTCGGCACCACGGCCCTGGTCCTGTCCATGATCGAGGACGGCTTCATCAACGTCGATCTCGCGGTCGACCAGCCGGTGCGCACCCTGCACCACGTCTCCCACGAACCGACGCTGAAGCACCTGATCACGCTGCGCAGCGGCCGTACCCTCACCGCGGTGCAGCTCCAGATGGAGTACTTCGAGCTGGGCCGCAAATACGTCGAGGAACGGTACGGGGCGGACGCCGACGAGCAGACCAAGGACGTCCTGATCCGCTGGGAGGACACCCTCAACCGGCTGGAGAACGATCCCATGAGCCTGTCCGGCGAGCTCGACTGGATCGCCAAGCGGGAGCTCATGGAGGGCTACCGCCGCCGGGACAGCCTGGACTGGGACGCAGCGCGTCTGCACCTGGTCGATCTCCAGTACGCCGACGTGAGGGCCGAGAAGGGCCTGTACAACCGTCTGGCGGCCCGCGGGAAGATGAAGCGCCTGCTGGACGAGGACGACGTCGAGAAGGCCCGTACGGCCCCTCCGGAGGACACCAGGGCCTATTTCCGCGGCCGCTGCCTGGACCAGTACGCCGATGACGTGGCCGCGGCGTCCTGGGACTCGGTCATCTTCGATCTCCCGGGCCATGACTCGCTGCAACGGGTGCCCACCCTGGAGCCGCTCCGCGGCACCCGTAATCACGTCAAGGAGCTCCTGGACCGCTGCCGCACGGCGGAAGAGCTGGTCCAGGTGCTGTCGGGAGGCTGAAACGGCCGCGATCGGGGAATCATCGGGATGACCCCCGGACGTCTGGACAAGTACCGGGCCAATGTCGGACCCCGTGGGTAGGGTCTGATCAAGTGCTTCGAACCGAGCGGGGTGAGCTAGATGGCGACCAAGGACACCGGCGGCGGACAGCAGAAGGCGACGCGCTCCACCGAGGAGGTCGAGGAGCAGGCGCAGGACGCGCAGGCGTCCGACGACCTCAAGGAGCGCCAGGAGAAGCTGAGCGACGATGTCGACTCGGTTCTGGACGAGATCGACGACGTACTCGAAGAGAACGCGGAGGACTTCGTGCGTTCCTTCGTTCAAAAGGGCGGGCAGTAGTTCACGAATGTGAACGCTGCGGAGTGGGACGTGCGCGCGGTACGGGCCAGGCCGGCCCGTACCGCGCGGGCACAGGCGGGGCCGCAGGCCGTGCGGAGCCGCCCCCGCACTTCATGTGGATCACCGCCACGGGACGGGTAGGGTCCGTGGCGTAACCACATCGACTGCAATTCGGCCATCGGTACGTCGGGAGACGCTCCTGACACCCTGCGCAGGGCCGTCGCTTACCTGGAGGGAAACGCGTGGAAGCCAACACTCGTAGCACCGGGCGTCTACCAGCTGCCTTCCTGACGCCGGGATCCTCTTCGTTCATGGATTTCCTGACCGACCATTCTCCCGGGATGCTCCCGGGCAACCGCAGTCTGCCGCCCCTGCAGGGGGCGATCGAGGCGCCGCACGGGACGACCATCGTCGCGGTGACGTTCCCCGGCGGAGTGGTCCTCGCCGGTGACCGGCGAGCGACCATGGGCAATGTGATCGCGCAGCGTGACATCGAGAAGGTCTTCCCGGCCGACGAGTACTCGGCGGTGGGCATCGCCGGCACGGCCGGGCTGGCCGTGGAGATGGTCAAGCTCTTCCAGTTGGAGCTGGAGCACTTCGAGAAGGTCGAGGGCGCCCAGCTCTCCTTGGAGGGCAAGGCGAACCGGCTCTCCACGATGATCCGCAGCAATCTGGGGATGGCCATGCAGGGCCTCGCCGTCGTCCCGCTCTTCGCCGGTTTCGACCTCGACCGCGAGAAGGGCCGGATCTTCTCGTACGACGTCACCGGCGGCCGTTCCGAGGAGCACGGGTACGCGGCCACCGGCTCCGGGTCGGTCTTCGCCCGCGGGTCGATGAAGAAGCTCTACCGCGAGGACCTGACGGAGCAGCAGGCGCTCACCCTGGTCGTGCAGGCGCTGTACGACGCCGCGGACGACGATTCGGCGACCGGCGGCCCCGATGTGGCCCGGCGGATCTACCCGATCGTCACCGTCATCACCGACGAAGGCTTCCGGAGGCTGGACGAGGCGGAATCGTCCCAGATCGCCCGCTCGATCCTGGAACACCGGATGGAACAGCCCGACGGCCCGCGCGCCGCGCTGCTCTGACCGCCGTTCCGCTGCTTCTCCGATGCTCCAGTCACTGACAGAAAGGGACGGATAACCGGTGTCGACGCCGTTCTATGTCTCACCTCAGCAGGCCATGGCCGACCGGGCGGAATACGCCCGGAAGGGCATCGCCCGTGGTCGCAGCCTGGTTGTGCTGCAGTACGCCGACGGCATTGTGTTCGTCGGCGAGAACCCGTCCCGTGCGCTGCACAAGTTCAGCGAGATCTATGACCGGATCGGTTTCGCCGCCGCCGGCAAGTACAACGAGTACGAGAACCTCCGCATCGGCGGTGTGCGCTACGCCGATCTGCGCGGATACACCTACGACCGTGACGACGTGACGGCTCGTGGGCTGGCCAACGTCTATGCGCAGACGCTGGGCACCATCTTCTCCAGCGCGGCCGAGAAGCCGTACGAGGTGGAGCTGGTGGTCGCCGAGGTGGGGGTCGACCCCGAGGGCGACCAGATCTACCGGCTGCCGCACGACGGCTCGATCGTCGACGAGCACGGCTCGGTCGCGGTCGGTGGGAACGCCGAGCAGATCAGCACCTTCCTGGACCAGCGGCACCGGGACGGGATGTCGCTCGCCGAGGCGCTCAAGCTGGCGGTGCAGGCACTGTCCCGCGATCCCAACGGCAGCGAGCGGGAGATCCCCGCGGAGCGGCTGGAGGTCGCGGTCCTGGACCGTACGAGGCCGCAGGAGCGCAAGTTCAAGCGGATCGTCGGCCGCCAGCTGGCGCGGTTGCTGGAGGCGGACGGCGGCTCCGCACCGACGGACGCGCCCTCCGACAACGAGGACGACGAGGGGGCTGAGTCCTCCGGGACGGCGTCCCCCGCGGGCACGACGGATGTCACCAAGTCCACCGATTCCGGTGGGGACGTGGAGTCCTCCGAGGAGTAGTCGAGCACTGCGCCGGTGCCCCGGTCCGCCCTTGTCCGGCGGCCCGGGGCACCGTCATGAGCGCGGGCCGTTTGCCGTTGGGGGCGCGGAGGAGCCGCGGGCCACCAGGCGCACCGGCAGGCTGCCGGGCTCCGCGGGGCGGCCGTCCAGGACCGCCAGCAGGGCCGCCATGCCGCGTTCGCCGACCTGCTCGGCGGGCAGCCGCACGGTGGTGAGCTCCGGTTCGACGGCCGTGGCCAGGGCCAGATCGTCGAAGCCGGTGACGGAGAGGTCCTCGGGGACGCGGAGTCCGAGCCTGCGAGCGGCCTTGCAGGCGCCCGCGGCGAGGATGTCGTCGTCGCAGACGATGGCCGTGGGCCGGGGGCCGGGGGCGGCGAGTGCCCGCTCCGTCGCCTCCCGGCCCGCGTGCACGTCGAGTGCCGCCGCGACGGTCCGCACACAGGTGCCCGGGGCTGCCGCCAGGGTGTCGTGGAGGGCTCGGGCCCGGACGGCGAAGGTCCAGGAATCGACCGCCGACGCGAGGTGGACGAAGCGGCGGTGGCCGAGCGCGAGCAAATGGTCCGCCATCTGCCGCATGCCGTCGGCGATGTCCAGGTTGACCCGGGCCGCGACCCCGGTGTCGGCCGGGTCGCTGTCGAGCATGACCAGCGGCAGACCGGCGCCGCGCAGCGCGTCGAGCGCGCCCGCGGCCATGGACGAGGCGATCACCCCGTCGAGGGAGGCACGCGCCGAGGCGAACGGGTCCCTGGCCGGCCCGGTGCCCTCGGGGGACGGGTAGAGGACGACCCCGAAGCCGTGCTCGGCGGCGACCGCGGCGGCGCCGGTGTAGACGCGCGCGAAGAACTCGTTGGTGAGCGCGGGCACGACGAGGAGTGCGGTCCTGGTGCGGCCGAGCCGGAGATTGCGGGCGGCGAGATTGGGCTGGTAGCCGAGGCCGCGGGCGGCTTCCCGTACGCGTCCGGCGGTCGCCTCGGAGACTCTTCCACGCCATTTTTCGCCGAGCACGAGGGAGACGGTGGCCTGCGAGACGCCTGCGGCCCGCGCGACATCGCGGCTGGTGGGCCGGGCCGGGGCGGGCTGTGGTGCGCTGGTCACTCGGGCCTCCGGGCCGATCGGGGGCAGGCGCCGTGCGGTGGACCTGCGGACTGGGCACATGGTACGTATGGACCTCGACGTTATACGTAAAACCCCAGGGCGCCGGAGCGTGCCCGAAGGAAAGGGCGGGACATGGCCGCGGGATATCTGGACATCCTCCGGGCGCGGCATGCCGCCCGGCTGCTGGCGGGGACCCTGGTGGGGCGGCTGCCGAACGGCACCGCGCCGGTCGCGATCGTGCTGTTCACCCGCGCCGAGGGCGGCAGTTACACCCTCGCAGGCGCGCTCGCGGCCGTGTACGGGCTCGCCACCGCGGTCGGGCAGCCGCTGCTGGGGCGCGCGGTGGACCTGTACGGCCAGCCGCGCGTCCAGCTCCCGGCCTCCCTGGCATCGGCGCTCGGCATGATCGTGCTGGCCCTGGTGGGCCTGGGGTCGCTGCCGCTGGCCTACGGGGCGGTGATGGTGGCCGGCGTGTTCACCCCGCCGCTGGAGGGCGGTCTGCGAGCCCTGTGGCCGTCCGTCCTCGGCACCGAGGACCGGGTGCACCGGGCGTACGCGATGGACGCCGTCGCCCAGGAGGTCATGTTCACCGTGGGCCCGCTGCTGGTGACGGTGCTCGTCTCCTTCTGGTCACCCGCCGCCGCCCTGCTCGTCATCAACGTGATCGGCGTCCTGGGGGCGCTCTCGGTCGTCCTCTCCGAACCCTCGCGCGCCTGGCGTTCCGCGCCCCGCGAGGCGCACTGGCTGGGCGCGCTGCGTTCGCCCGGGCTGCTGGCGCTGCTCGGCTCGTTCTTCTTCGTCGGGCTCGCGCTCGGTTCGATCACCGTGGCCGGGGTGGCATACGCCGACGACCACGGCCGGGAATCGGTCTACGGCTGGCTGATGGCCGCGCTCGGGCTGGGTGCGCTGATCGGTGGTGCGGTGTACGGGGCACGCCGGTGGGCCGGGGCGCCGGAACGCCGGCTGCGGGTCATCGTAGCGCTGCTGGCACTGGGCTATCTGCCGCTGATGCTGACTCCCGGAGTGGTCGCCATGACCGTTCTGGCGGCGGTGGCCGGAGTCTTTCTGGCGCCCGCGATCGCCTGCTCGTTCATCGTGGTCGACCGGCATGCTCCGCGGGGCACGGTGACCGAGGCGTTCTCCTGGCTGGTGACGACGTTCGGGGTGGGCGCGGCGGCGGGAACGGCCGTGGCGGGCCCGGCCGTCGAACTGGGCGGCACGACGTGGAGTTTCGCCGTCGCGGGGGCCGGTGGGGTGGCGGCACTGCTGGTTCTGCTGGCCACGGGAAGGTTCCTCGCAGTTCCCGGACATACGTCTGTTGCCGCACACGGATCGGAAAATGATCGAAACGGTGCTGTCGAACCCGGTTTCAGCTCAGGCCATCAGGCGTAATGTTCAGTCATGGACCGCCGCATTTTCGGGCTGGAGAACGAGTACGGCGTCACGTGCACGTTCAGGGGACAGCGCCGACTGTCCCCTGATGAAGTGGCGCGCTACCTCTTCCGCCGTGTTGTGTCATGGGGCCGCAGCAGCAACGTCTTTCTGCGGAACGGCGCCCGCCTCTACCTCGACGTGGGATCGCATCCGGAATATGCAACCCCCGAATGCGACAACCTGACTGAATTGGTCACGCACGACAAGGCCGGCGAGCGCATTCTCGAAGGTCTGCTCGTCGACGCCGAACGCCGCCTGCACGAGGAGGGAATCGCGGGCGACGTCTATCTCTTCAAGAACAACACCGACTCGGCGGGAAACTCCTACGGCTGCCATGAGAACTATCTCGTGGCGCGGCACGGGGAATTCTCCCGGCTCGCGGACATCCTCATTCCCTTCCTCGTCACGAGGCAGCTGATCTGCGGCGCGGGCAAGGTGCTGCAGACACCGCGGGGCGCCGTCTACTGCGTCAGCCAGCGTGCCGAGCACATCTGGGAGGGCGTCAGCTCCGCCACGACGCGCTCCCGCCCGATCATCAACACACGCGACGAACCGCACGCGGACGCGGAGCGGTACCGCCGCCTCCACGTCATCGTCGGTGACTCCAACATGTCCGAGACGACCATGCTGCTCAAGGTCGGGGCGACGGACCTGGTGCTCAGGATGATCGAGGCGGGCACCGTGATGAGGGATCTGACGCTGGAGAACCCGATCCGGGCGATCCGGGAGGTCAGCCACGACACCACGGGACAGCGCAAGGTGCGTCTGGCCAGTGGCCGTGAGGCGTCCGCCATCGAGGTGCAGCGCGAGTACTACGAGAAGGCCGTCGACTTCGTCGACCGGCGCGGCATCCGTACCGGTACCGTCGCGCGGGTCCTGGAGCTGTGGGGCCGTGCGCTCGACGCGATCGAGGCCGAGGATCTCGACCGGATCGAGACCGAGATCGACTGGGTCATGAAGTACAAGCTCATCGAGCGGTACCGGGCCAAGCACAACATGACCATGTCGCATCCGCGGGTCGCCCAGATAGACCTCGCGTACCACGACATCCATCGTCGTCGCGGGCTGTACTACCTGTTGGAGCGCAAGGGGCAGGCCGCCCGTGTCTGCAACGACCTGAAGATCTTCGAGGGGAAGTCCGTGCCCCCGCAGACGACCAGGGCGCGGCTGCGCGGGGACTTCATCCGCCGGGCCCAGGAGCAGCGGCGGGACTTCACCGTCGACTGGGTCCATCTCAAGCTCAACGACCAGGCGCAGCGGACGGTGTTGTGCAAGGACCCGTTCCGTTCGGTGGACGACCGGGTGGAGAAGCTGATCGCGGGTATGTGAGCCGGCGACAGGACGACCTCGGCCTCCGACGCGACGCGGGCCCCGTACGTTCCTCGTACGGGGCCCTGCGTACGCCCTAGAGTGTCGGGGACTCAACCAACCGTGCCGTCTGAGATCTGAGGAACAAGTGCGCCGACTTGCCGGCCTTCTCGTCGTCCCCCTGTTGCTGCTGGCAGCGGCTTGTGGCAACGAGAAGGGCTCCGCTTCAGCTTCCGCTTCTGCTTCCGCCGCGTCCGAGAACGGGTTCCCCGCCATCACCGCGGGCGCGAAGTTCGGCGAGAAGCCCACGCTGTCCAAAGGGACCGGAAACCCGCCCAAGGAGCTGAAGACCAGAGTCGTCAGCCAGGGTGACGGGGCCACGCTCAAGAACGGCGACGCGATCCAGGTCAACTACCTCGGGCAGGCCTGGGACTCCGACAAGCCCTTCGACAACAGCTTCGACCGCAAGCAGCCGTTCGATCTGACCCTCGGCGCCGGCATGGTCATCCAGGGCTGGGACAAGGGCCTCGTCGGCCAGAAGGTCGGCAGCCGGGTCGAACTGGTCATTCCGCCGGACCTCGGCTACGGGGCGCAGGGCCAGGGCGACATCAAGCCGAACGCCACGCTCGTGTTCGTCGTCGACGTTCTGAAGGCGACGCAGATCCCGGCGTCCGCCAAGGGCACCGAGGTGGCCCAGGACAATGCCGACCTTCCGAAGGTCGGCACCAACACGGACGGCAAGGCCCCGAAGGTCACCATCCCCACCAAGACCGCCCCGCCGACGAAGCTCGTCTCCAATTACATCCTGGAGTCCAAGGGCGACGTCGTGAAGGACACCGACAGCGTCGTCGTGAACTACGTGGGGCTGCTGTGGAAGGACGGCAAGACGTTCGACAGCACCTACTCCGCTGGCAAGACACAGACCTTCCCGCTCGCCCAGGTCACCCTCAAGGGGCTCAAGAACGGTCTCGTCGGCAAGAAGATCGGCAGCCGCGTGCTCCTCGTCATTCCGCCGGACCAGGGTTTCGGGGACAAGGCGCAGCAGACCATTCCGGCGAAGTCCACGCTGGTCTTCGCCGTGGACATCCTGGCAAAGATGTAAGACTGTCCCGGTTGCCCAGTTCATCATTAAGAGGAGCAAGTCAGTGAGCATCGAGAAGCCCGAGATCGACTTCCCGGGTGGCGAGCCGCCGGCCGACCTGGAGATCAAGGACATCTGGGAAGGCGACGGCGCGGTGGCCGAGGCGGGCGCCACCGTCTCCGTCCACTACGTGGGCGTGGCCTTCTCCACCGGCGAGGAGTTCGACGCCTCCTGGAACCGTGGCGCCCCGCTGCAGTTCCAGCTCGGTGCCGGCCAGGTCATCTCCGGCTGGGACAAGGGCGTGCAGGGCATGAAGGTCGGCGGCCGTCGCCAGCTGACCATTCCCGCGCACCTCGCGTACGGCGACCGCGGCGCCGGTGGCGGCCGTATCGCCCCCGGCGAGACGCTGATCTTCGTCTGCGACCTGGTCGCCGTCTGATCCGCGCCCATACGCCGCCAGGGCCCGTGCCGCAAGGCGCGGGCCCTCGCTTTTGCCCGGACACCGCGTAGCGGTACGGTCGATGGTCGTAGAGCAAAACAGAAAGGGCGTCGATGGCGATCGCCAAGGCCGAGCGGCTGATGAACCTGGCGCTGTGTCTGCTGGGGACCCGGCGCCCGCTGAGCAAGCGCGAACTGCGCGGCTCCATCGAGGCCTATCTGGAAGCGGGCTCCGACGACGCCTTCAACCGGATGTTCGAGCGCGACAAGGACGACCTGCGCGAACTCGGTCTGGTCATCGAGACCGTGGAGAGCCTGGACGGCGACACGGGCTATCTCGCCCGCCGCGACAGCAACCGGCTGCCCCCCATCACGCTGGACGCCGAGGAGGCCGCCGCGCTGGGACTGGCCGCCAAGGTCTGGCAGCAGGCGCGGCTGGCCGGTGCCGCCAGCGGTGCGCTGCAGAAGCTGCGGGCCGCGGGCATGCCGGAGGCCGAGGACACCTACGAGGTGCACAGTGCCCTCGAACCCCGTATCCCCGTTCACGAGGCCGCGTTCGAGCCGTTGATGCTGGCCTGCCGGGACCGCCGCCCGGTGACCTTCGACTACCGCAAGGCCAACGCCGCCCGGCCCGAGCAGCGCCAGGTCGAGCCGTGGACGCTGGAGTGCTGGCGCGGCCACTGGTACCTGGCCGGCTGGGACCGGGACCGCGGCGCCGAACGGGTCTTCCGCCTCTCCCGGATCACCGGCCGGGTCCGCTCCCGGGCCGGAACCTTCACCGCCGAGGTGCCCGACGTCGTGACCGTCCGGGAGACGGTGGAGAGCTGGGCGGGGGAGACGGCGACGCGGACCGCGCTGATCAGGCTGCGGACCGGTGCCGGATACCCACTGCGCTCGCGCGCCATATCGGTCCGGGAACTCGGGGACGGATGGGACGAGTTGGAGATTCCGTACGGACACGGTCTGGACGCCTGGCTCGTCGAGTTCGGTCCGGACGTCGTCGTACGGGAACCCGCCGATCTGCGGGCCGATGTGGTGGACCGGCTGCGCGCCGTGGCCAAGGACTGAAGGGGACCCGATCATGGCCACGAACGCGATCGACCAGACCCGCCGGATGCTCTCCCTGGTGACCTATCTACGTGAGCGCCCCGGTGCCCACGTCCAGGACGTGGCCCGCGCCTTCGGGATCAGCGAGGACGAACTGATCTCGGACCTCGACGTGCTGCCCATGTGCGGTACGAGCTTCCGGGGCGGGGACCTGCTGGACATCGACACCGACGGCGACCGGATCTGGTGGCACAACCCGGACGACGTCGCGGAGCCGCTGCGGCTCGCAGCCGACGAGGCGACGGCGCTCCTGGTCGCCGCCCGCGCCGTGGCCACGCTGCCGGGGCTGCGCGAGAGCGACCGGCAGGCGCTGCTGCGGGCCACCGCGAAGCTGGAGACCGCGGCCGGCGAGGTCGGAGCGGCGAGCTCGCGGCTCTCGGTCACCTTCGAGTCCGAGGGCGGTGTCTTCGCCGACGTCGACCGGGCGATCTCCGAGCGGCGCCGGCTGTGGCTGCGCTACTACTCGCCCGCGCGCGACGAACTCACCGAGCGCGAGGTGGACCCGATCCGGCTGTTCGCCGTGGGGCACACGTACATGGAGGCCTGGTGCCGGTCCTCGGAGGACCGGCGTACGTTCCGACTCGACCGGGTGGCCGAGATCCGGCTGCTGGACGAGCCGGCCGCACCGCCCGAGCTCGAACTGCGGGATCTGTCCGAAGGACTCGTCCAGCCGGCGGCCGAGGACCCGGAGGTCGTGGTCGAGGTGGGCCCCGGCGGACGGTGGGTCGCCGAGTACTATCCGCACGACAGCGCCCAGGAACTGCCCGACGGAGGCCTGCGGATCACCCTGCGCACCCCCGAGCCGGCCTCGCTGCGCAGACTCGCGCTGCGGCTCGGCGGAGAGGGTCGCATCGTCTCCCCGCCGGAACTGGCACAGAGCGCGCGGAGAGCGGCCCGTTCGGCGCTCGCCGCCTACGACGACCCGGCCTGAGCGGATACCCGAGGGAGATATGAGCTATATGCCTGTGGTGTCAGGCGTTCCGACCGTGGTGGTGCCCGAATCCGTACGGTTCAAGGCAGCATGCCCGGACTGTCGCGAACGGTTCGAACTGGCCGCCGGTGCCATCCGCCTCGCCGTGGGCGCCAGCCGCCGGACGACGTTCTACTCGTTCACCTGCCCGGCTTGCGGCGCGGCCGTCCGCAAGCCCGCCGGAGAACGGATAGTCGAACTCCTCACCGTCGGCGGGGTGCGGACGTTGCGTCTCCACACCAGCCTTTAGGCCGACCGGCGTACCGGTCGACCTCGGAACTTCGGACACCTAGACACATTGAGGCTCTGCGCATGTTCTGGCCCATGCTCGCCATCGCCCTGGGGTTTCTCGGGATCGCCGTCCTCGGGGTGCTGGCCGTCAAGGTATTCGTCGAGGCCCAGCGCCTGGGCCGCCAGGTGACCCGGACCACCCAGCGCATCAACCGGGCGGCCGAGGTCCTCGAACGGGCCGCGACGGATCTTGCCGCCACGGGTGAATCGCTGCGCTGAGGACTGTCCCGTGGCCCCTGGCGCCCGTCAGGATTCACGGGACGGCCCTTGGGGTCCCCCGTTCGGATCCTGCCGGGCTCGTGTGCCGGACGGACGACCCCGGATCCACCGGCCCCACGTTCGTGTGAGGCTGTGAGCTGGGCCGATGGATCGGCGCGGGCGCGGCCTCCAGTTTCCCGGGTTCGGAGGGTACGCTGCTGACGGCGGCCCTGAGAGCGAGGCATGGGCCGTAATCGCAAGGATGCATGGGTATTGCCCTGCGTTTACTCCTGCGGGATACGATCGCTGACAGTACGACGATCGGACGTCCGTCCGACGTTCGGTCCGCCCCACCCCTGCTGCCTCGGTGAGAAGGTACACGCATATGTTCGGAAGGCTCGGCGCTCCCGAGATCATCCTGATCCTCGTCGTCATTGTTCTGCTGTTCGGCGCGAAGAAGCTTCCTGACATGGCTCGCTCGCTCGGCAAGTCGGCCCGCATCCTCAAGAGCGAGGCCAAGGCCATGAAGTCCGAGGGCAGCCCGTCGGCCACCCCGGCCGAACCGGCGAACGACACCGCCGCCCAGGACCAGGCCGCCCCGCGCACCATCAAGGCCGCGCCCGGTGACGTGACCAGTTCGCGGCCGGTCGCCGAGCCGACCGACTCGACCAAGCGCTGACAAGAACCGGGCCGACGCAGGCGCCGTGACCGGTGGGGCCTGCTGCACGAGATGAGGACGTGGGTTGCTCAAGTCTGCCCGCAAGCAGGAGACGGACCCAGAGGGCCGCATGCCCTTGGTGGAGCACCTGCGTGAACTGCGTAACCGGCTGGCGAAAGGCCTGCTCGGGATCGTCGTCGTCACGATCGTGGCCGCGTTCTTCTACAAGGGGATCATCGAGTTCTTCACCGACCCGGTACTGAAGTCGGTCGGTTGCGAGTCCAGCTTCGCCGAGCTCGCCAAGAAGGACGACGGTACGTGCGCGCGTATCGTCCTGAACGGCCTCCTCACCCCGTTCACCCTCGCACTCAAGGTCTCCTTGATGGCAGGCATCGTCCTTGCCTCGCCGGTCTGGCTCTACCAGCTGTGGGCCTTCGTCGCGCCGGGACTGCACAAGCACGAGAAGAAGTACTCGCTCGCTTTCGTCGGCGCGGGCTTCCCGCTCTTCCTCGCCGGCGGATTCTTCGCGTACAAGACCCTGCCCACGATGGCGCGGGTGCTCCTGGACTTCTCGCCGGGCGGCGTCGACAACCAGTTGCCGCTGGATGAACTGCTCGATCTGATCACGCGCATGGTGGTGGTCTTCGGGCTCTCCTTCGAGCTGCCGCTGCTGCTCGTCATGCTGAACTTCGGCGGGGTCCTCACCGGCAAGCGGATGCTCGGCTGGTGGCGGGGCATGATCATGGGCATCACGGTCTTCGCCGCGGTGGCCACCCCCAGCACCGACCCGATGACCATGCTGATGCTCGCCGGACCGATCTGGTTGCTCTACTTCGTGGCCACGGCGATCTCGCTGCTCAACGACCGACGCAAGGCAGAGCGCGCGGCGGCGGGGCCCGCCGACGACGAGGCGTCGGAGCTGGACCTCACCCCCGAGGACATCGGTGAGATCGAACCCGTCTCGTCCGGCCGTTCGTTGCCCAACCAGGCGAACTCGGACCATGACCGGGTCAACGGTTACGACGACATCACCTGACCTGTAGGGTCCCCGGGTGACCAGCGAGATCACCCTCTTCGTCAATCCCACCGCAGGAAGCGGCCGGGGCGCGCGCGCCGCGCAGCCGGCCGCTTCCGCGTTGCGGGACGCCGGATTCTCTGTACGCACGGTTCTCGGCGAGGACGCCGAGGACGCGCTGCGACGGGCCCGTGAGGCCGTCGCCGGTGGGACCGGAGCGCTGATAGCCGTGGGCGGGGACGGCATGATGTCCCTCGCCCTGCAGGCCGTTGCCGGGACGACGACGCCGCTCGGGGTCGTCGCCGTGGGGACGGGGAACGACTTCGCCCGCGCGCTCGGGATGCCGATACGGGATCCGGCCGCTGCCGGACGGCTGGCCGCGGAGGCGCTCAAGGGCGGTGCCGTCCGCGAGGTCGACCTGGGCAGGGTCGGCGAGCGGTGGTTCGGCTCCGTGCTCGCCTCCGGCTTCGACTCCCGGGTCAACGACCGGGGCAACCGGATGCGCTGGGTCGGCGGACGGTTCAAGTACGACCTCGCGATCCTCGCCGAACTCGCCGCGTTCAAGCCCATCCCGTACCGCGTCAGGCTGGACGGCGGACCGGTCCGGGAGATCGAGGCCACGCTCATCGCCGTCGGCAACGGATCGACCTACGGCGGAGGCATGCGGATCTGCGCGGACGCCGCCATGGACGACGGCCTCTTCGACGTGACCGTCGTCGGGGACTGCAGCCGCACCACGCTCCTCACGGTCTTCCCCCGCGTCTACAAGGGGACGCACCTCAGCCACCCCCGGGTCACCGTGCACCGGGTCACCTCGATCGAGCTCGCCGCGGCCGGTGTCACCGCGTACGCGGACGGTGAACCACTCGGGGCGCTGCCGCTCACCGCGACCTGTGTGCCGGGTGCGGTGCGAGTGCTGGCCCCAGGTTCTCCCGGCGGGATTTAAAGATCGCGTCACTGTCGGAGGTGGCGGGTAGGCTCGTAAGCAAGATGACAGAGGACCTCTCACCAGCTGAGCGATACCAGGCTTCTCGGATCCGCGCCGCCGAGCTGGCCACCGCACTCGCACCCTTCCGCGAGCTGTACGAGTTCGATCTGGACCCCTACCAGATCGAGGCATGTGAGGCGCTGGAGGCCGGCAAGGGGGTGCTCGTCGCAGCTCCCACCGGCTCGGGCAAGACGATCGTCGGCGAATTCGCGGTGCACCTCGCCCTCGAACAGGGCCGCAAGTGTTTCTACACCACCCCCATCAAGGCCCTGTCCAACCAGAAGTTCACCGATCTGGTCAAGCGCTACGGGCCCGACAAGGTCGGTCTGCTGACCGGGGACAACAGTGTCAACGGCGATGCCCCCGTGGTCGTGATGACCACCGAGGTGCTGCGGAACATGCTGTACGCGGGTTCGCAGGCGCTGCGCGGCCTCGGCTATGTGGTGATGGACGAGGTGCACTACCTCTCCGACCGCTTTCGGGGCGCCGTCTGGGAGGAAGTGATCATTCACCTCCCGGACTCCGTGACCCTGGTGTCCCTGTCGGCGACCGTGTCCAACGCCGAGGAGTTCGGCGACTGGCTCGACACGGTCCGCGGTGACACCGAGGTCATCGTCTCCGAGCACCGCTCGGTGCCGCTCTGGCAGCACGTGCTCGCGGGCCGCCGGATGTACGACCTCTTCGAGGAGGAGACCGATCACGGCGGCCGGGGCACGGGGCGCCGTGAGGTCAACCCCGACCTCCTGCGGCTCGCCCGGATGGAGAACCAGCGGGGATACAACCCGCGTGAACGCCGTCGCGGCAAGATGGTCCGTGAGGCGGATCGTGAGCGCGAGCGGCGCGAGCGCGCCCGGATCTGGACCCCGGCCAGGCCCGAGGTCATCGACCGGCTGGACGCCGAGGGGCTGCTCCCCGCCATCACCTTCATCTTCAGCCGGGCCGGCTGCGAGGCCGCCGTGCAGCAGTGCCTGCACGCCGGACTGCGGCTCAACGACGAGGACAAGCGGCGCCTGGTCCGCGAGATAGTCGAGGAGCGGACCGCGTCCATCCCCGGCGAGGACCTCCATGTCCTGGGCTACTACGAATGGCTCGAAGGGCTGGAGCGGGGCATAGCCGCGCACCACGCGGGCATGCTGCCCACCTTCAAGGAAGTCGTCGAGGAACTGTTCGTACGAGGGCTCGTCAAGGCCGTCTTCGCGACGGAGACCCTCGCCCTCGGCATCAACATGCCCGCGCGTTCGGTCGTCCTGGAGAAGCTCGTCAAGTGGAACGGCGAGCAGCACGCCGACATCACTCCCGGCGAGTACACGCAGCTGACCGGCCGGGCCGGGCGGCGCGGCATCGACATCGAAGGCCATGCGGTGGTGCTGTGGCAGCGCGGCATGGACCCGGGCGCCCTGGCCGGACTCGCGGGCACGCGGACGTATCCGCTGCGCTCCAGCTTCCGGCCCTCGTACAACATGGCCGTCAATCTGGTGCATCAGTTCGGTCGGCACCGTTCGCGCGAGCTGCTGGAGACCTCCTTCGCACAGTTCCAGGCCGACCGGTCGGTGGTCGGGATCTCCCGGCAGGTCCAGCGGAACGAAGAGGGACTGGAGGGGTACCGGGAGGGCATGACCTGCCACCTCGGTGACTTCGAGGAGTACGCGCGACTGCGCCGCGACCTCAAGGAGCGGGAGAACGAGCTGGCCAAGCAGGGCGCGTCGCAGCGGCGGGCCGCCGCCGCGGCCTCCCTGGAGAAGCTCAAGCCCGGCGACGTCATCCATGTGCCCACCGGAAAGTTCGCCGGACTGGCACTGGTCCTCGACCCGGGGCTCTCCGCGGGACGCACCAACGGGCACGGGCACCGCGGGCTCGAATACCATGACGGACCGCGGCCGTTGGTGCTGACCGCGGAGCGTCAGGTCAAGCGGCTCGCCTCGATCGACTTCCCCGTTCCGGTGGCGGCCCTGGAGCGGATGCGGGTGCCGAAGTCGTTCAATCCGCGCTCACCGCAGTCACGTCGCGATCTTGCCTCCGCGCTGCGGACCAAGGCCGGGCACCTAACGCCCGAGCGGCACCGCAAGGGGCGCTCCGTCGCGGCCGACGACCGTGAGATCGCCCGCTACCGGGCGGAGTTGCGCGCACACCCCTGTCACGGCTGCGACGAGCGCGAGGACCACGCGCGATGGGCCGAGCGCTACCACCGGCTGCAGCGCGACACCAGGCAACTGGAGCGGCGGATCGAAGGACGGACGAACACCATCGCCCGTACCTTCGACCGGATCGTCGCACTGCTCACCGAGCTCGACTACCTGCGCGGCAATGAGGTCACCGAGCACGGGCGGCGGCTGGCGCGGCTCTACGGCGAGCTGGATCTGCTGGCGAGCGAGTGCCTGCGGGCCGGGGTGTGGGAGGGCCTGAACCCCGCCGAACTCGCCGCGTGCGTCTCCGCGTTGGTGTACGAGGCGCGGCAGGCCGATGACGCGGTGGCGCCCAAGCTGCCGTCCGGGCCCGCGAAGACGGCGCTGGGCGAGATGGTTCGGATCTGGGGCCGGCTCGACGCCCTGGAGGAGGACTTCAAGATCAACCAGGCGGAGGGGGTCGGGCAGCGCGAACCCGATCTGGGGTTCGCCTGGGCCGTCTACATGTGGGCGTCGGGACGGACGCTGGACGAGGTGCTGGGCGAGGCGGACATGCCGGCGGGCGACTTCGTGCGGTGGTGCAAGCAGGTGATCGACGTGCTCGGGCAGATCGCGGCGGCGGCCCCGCGCGAGGGGAGTTCCGTGGCGCGGAGTGCGCGCAAGGCGGTGGACGCGGTGTTGCGTGGAGTCGTGGCCTACAGCTCCGTGGGGTGAGGGCGCGGTGTTGCGGGCGGAGCCGGACGCGGGGGTGAACCTGCGGCGGTTCTGCCCTTCCCCGCCGGGCGAGCCGGAGCGGCGGGGGCGCCGGGCGGGGGTGGGCTTCACCGGGCCGCCCGGCACCGCCGGTACTACGCGGCTGTATGGGCCGCGTCCCGCTTCGTCACTTCCTCGCGGACGATCGGGATGACGCGCCGTCCGAAGTCGATGGCGTCGTCCAGCAGGTCGTAGCCACGGGCGGACAGGATCTCCACGCCCAGGTCGTAGTAGTCGAGCAGGGCCTGCGCGACCGTCTCAGGGGTGCCCACCAGGGCCGTCGAGTTGCCGGCCCCGCCGGTTTCCGCCGCGGTCGGTGTCCACAGCGCCCGGTCGTGGCGCTCCCCCTCGGCGGCCACTGCCAGAGGCCGTCGGGAGCCGGCGTTCTTCGGGCTGTTCCACGGGTGGCGGCGGTTCGGCGGCGCGCCGGCCTTGCGGGCCTTGATCCGTGCCAGCGTTCGGTGCGCCGCGTCAACCGGTTCTGGCGTCGACGGCCCGGTACGCCCGGCGGCGTTCGGGGCATCGCGGAGGTCAGGGCCCGGCGGCCGGTGGTGCGGACGGCTCGGCGGGGCGCGTGGACAGGCCCGCGCGACAGGCCAGTTGGAGTGCGAGACGGACATCCGGCTCGTTCAGATCGGCGCCCGTGAGCTGCACGATCCTGCGGATGCGGGCACCGACCGCGTTCCGGTGCAGATGCAGGGCCTGTGCCGCTCGGGCGGGCGAGTTGTTGTGGTCCAGGTACCCCTGGAGTGTGCGCAGCAGTGGCTCGGCACGCTCCGGACCCAACGCCAGGACCGGGGCGAGGAGTTCGGCCACCGCCTCGCGCGCCGTGTCCGAGGCGTACCACTCCAGCAGCATGCGGTCGAGGCCCACCGCGTCATGCGCGGCCACCGCCGCCCCCGCGCCGCGCGGTACGACCGCGCGGGCCTCACGGGCGGAGGTGCGGATACCCAGCGGGCCCCGGTGCGGTGAGCCCACACCGCATCTGAGCCCGGCCTCCGGACGCAGTCCGGCCAGCCGGTCCACCACGCGCCGGGCACGGGCCACAGTGGCGTGCCGCCCGTCCGCCCCCGGATCGGCGGGCCAGGTGCTCAGCAGGACGAGGGCGTCGTCGACCAGGGCGGCGTTCCACTGAACGGTGTCCGTGGACGGGGAAGCGGGCGTGCCGGGAGGCGGCGTCGGCCGGTCCCAGGTCCGCAGCAGGGTCAGTGCCTGGGACATCACCGCGTCCAGGGTCCTCGGCCGGTCCGTCGCGTCGAGGCCGTTCGCCTCCACCCGCAGCGCGATGTGCCAGCCGTCCACGGGCAGCGCGAGCGCCCGGCCCCGGGCGGCCAGCCGGGCGGCCTGGTCCTGCGGCGCCACGAGCAGCTCGGCCAGCAGTCGGCCACGGGAACGCACAGGGACGTCGCCGTGGCCGCCGCCCGCCGCGGCGAGGGCCGCCAGCGCGAGCACGGAACGCACCGCCACTCCCGCGTGACCGGGGCGGGCCGGGGCCGCGAGCCGGATCTCGCCGTCCGGGCCCGCGGCGGTGGCACCCTCCTCGCCCGGACCCGCTGTCCGCAGCTCCACCGGTACGCCGAGGGCGCGGGCCGCCGCCGCGGCCACCCGGTCCGGGTCGCCCGCGACCGTCGTCACCTCCCGCGCCGCGGCGGCGACCCGGGCCAGCGCGTCGGCCGCGGACCCGGCCACCGCCCGTTCCACGGCCACCACGAGCGCGGCGAGATCCCCCTCCGCGTACAGCACCGCGACGCGGCCCCGCTCGGCGAGCGCCCGTGCCGTGGCCGTCACCTCGGCGGGCAGACCGTGGGGTGTCTCCGTCACGCCGGTCAGCACCAGCGCGGCGGCCCCGGCCGCCGCCGCGTCCCGCACCGCCACGTCCAGCAGATGCCCCGGCACCGGCGTCAACAGCACGGCGATCGTCCCGGTGGGCATGGCGGCGAGCCGGTCCGGGCGCGCCTCCAGACGCACCCCCGTGACCTCCGTCGCGTCGAGCGGACCCACCAGCGGGCGGACCTCGTCGAGTCCGGGGGAGGAGAGGAGTTCCAGGATGCTCGGCATGCGTCCAGTGTGCCGGAAGCACATCGTCCCGTTCAATCATGGGCTGCTGGCCCATTCGAGAGGTGTTCCGTCTCCCTACGCTGGATTCATGAACGTGGACGCCGGAGCACTCGCCGACTTCGCGCGGGGCTGTGCCGTCCTGGGATCAGGGGGCGGCGGACCCGCCGATGTGACCCTTCCCGTCGCCGGACAGGCGATCGAGGAGTGCGGTCCGGTGCCGGTCGTCGACCCGGCCACGCTGCCCGCGGACGCGCTCGTCATGCCCATCGGGCTGGTGGGGTCGCCCGCGGTCGCCGCCGAGCGGATCGGCGGCCGGGAGGAACCCGCACGCCTGCGCGCCCGCTTCGAGGCGCTGCACGGTGCGCCGGTGGCCGCGGTGATGAGCAGCGAGATCGGCGGCCTCAACGGCTGTGTGGCCGTCGCCTGGGCGGCCCGGCTCGGTCTGCCGCTGCTCGACGCCGACTCGATGGGGCGCGCCTTTCCCCGCATGGACCAGAACGTCCTGGAACTCGCCGGGCTGCGCCCGGGACCGGCCGTCCTCGCCGACGAACACGGCCACACCGTCGTCATCGACGAGGTGGACGGCGCGCACCTCGAACGGTTCGCCCGCGCCGCCGTCGTCGCCTTCGGCGGGCGTGCCGCCTCCACCGACTACCCCCTCACCGCCGGGCAGGCGGCCCGGTACGCCGTCGCCGGATCGGTCACGCGCGCACTCGCCCTCGGCCGCGGTGAGGGGCCTGCCCCGCTGCTCACCGGCAAGGTCTCCTCGGTCCGCAGATACGCCACCGAGGACGCCGACGGCGACGACGCGACGGGCGTCCTGCTGGAGGGCGCGGGCCCCGACGCGGGACGGCTGGTGCTCGTCGAGTGCCGCAGCGAATTCGTCGCGGCCCTGGAGGACGGCACACCGCTCGCCGTCGTGCCGGACGTGATCGCCCTCGTCGACGTACGGACGGGCTGGGCCGTTCCGGTCGAGGAGGTCCGCTACGGTCTGCGCGTCCATCTCGTCACGATGTCCTCCGCCCCGGCCTGGTACACGCCGAGCGGCCTGCGCCTGGCGGGCCCGTCCGCCTTCGGCCTCGCGGGCCTCGGGGCCGACGGAGGGGCCGATGGTTCCCCGGGACCCCGTGGACGTGTGCGGGACGGTTCTTCGAGCACCGACGGCCGCCCGTCGCTGGGAGGCACGCCGTGATCCTCGGAGTGGATGTCGGACCCACCAACACCGATGCCGTCCTGCTCGACGGCGACCGGGCGGTACGGGCCGTCAAGGTGCCCTCGATCCCCGGCGACGCCGTAGGGTCGCTCGCCGCCGCCGTCGGTGCGCTGCCCGCCGAACCGCGCCGCCGTGCCACCCAGCTCGCGGTGGGTCTGCGGGTCGCCGCCCGCGCGGTGCGGGAGCGGGACGGACTGGCCCGGGTCGGAGTGCTGCGCGTCGGAGGCGCCGCCGCCGACGCCGTGCGGCCGTTGTTCGGCTGGCCCGAGGCGCTGCGCGACGCCGTGTGCGCCGGCACCGCGAACGTCGCGGGCGGCGGGGGCCTCGCACCGCGTGACACCACACCGCTCGACCGCGACGCCGTCGCCCGGTTCGGCGCCGCGCTCGCGGGCCGTGCCGAGGCCTTCGCCGTCACCGCCGTGTTCTCGCCCGTCGACGGCAGCCAGGAGCGGGAGGCCGCGGAGATCCTGCGCGCCGAGACGGGCCCGGAGACGACCGTTCTGCTCTCCAGCGACGTCGGCACCCTCGACCTGCTGGCCCGCGAGAACGCCACGGTCCTCGACGCGGCGCTGTCCGTGCTCGTGGCGCGGGTCGCCGACGAACTGACCGCCACTCTGCCGGGCCTCGGCCTCGCCCCCGGCGCCGCCGTCCTCGTCACCCGCAGCGACGGCACGCTGATGAGCCTGGAGTATCTGCGCCGCCAGCCCGGACTCAGCCTGGGCAGCGGCCCGGCCTGCACCATCCGCGGCGCCGGGCTCCTGGCCGGACTCCGCGACGCCGTGGTCGCCGACATCGGTGAACTCCGCGCCCGGGTCGGCGCCCTGACCGGCGGCTACCCGCAGGAAGCCGGTCCCGGCGAGCGCATCGGCGGCGTCCCGGTCGCCCTGCGCTTCCCCGACCTGATCACCGTGGGCGCCGGCGCACACCGCGAACTGGCCGAGGCAGCCGACCGGATGCGCCCCTCGGCCGGCCTGCTCCCGCTGATCCTGGTCGGCGGCGGCGCGGGCGGCGTGCCCGGCCGCGCCCTGACCGGATTCGACGTCGTACGGCCCGAACACGGCGGCGTCGCCGGGGCGTTCGGCGCGGCGGCCAGCCCGGTCGGCGGGCAGTACGACCGCATCGTCCGCCGGGGCCCCGGCCGTCGCCTCGACGCCGTACGCGACGAGGTACGGGACCTGGCCCGCGCCGGTGCCGTACGGGCCGGGGCCGATCCCCGGCGCGTGCACACCCACGCGGAACCGGACCTGCCGGTGCCCTATCTGCCGGGTGCGGTGCTCCTTCGCGCACGAGCCGCAGGACCGCCACTCCCGCTCTGAACCCCGCTCCCCATCCCCGATTTCTCCCCTTCGGAGCAGCCCGGTGCCGTGCTGCTGCGCCCTCCTGCCCGCCCCGCCCACCCGAGGACCGTCCCCATGACCCAGCAGTTCGATGTGCAACCACAGCCATCCGTACGCCGGCAGCCGGAGCGACAGGAGTCGCAGGCGGACGACGACTACCCGCTGGAGCGGGTGCCGCGCGCGGCCCGCTACTCCTGGTTCAACGTCGCCGTGCAGCGTTTCGGCCAGCTCTCCGACCTGACCCAGTTCCTGCTGGGCGCCGCGCTCGGCGCCGGACTCTCCTTCTGGGGCGCGTTCTGGGCGTTCACGCTCGGCTCGGTGATCCTGGAGATCGTCTGCATCTTCGTCGGTATCGCCGGTATGCGGGAGGGCCTGTCCACCTCGATGCTGGTCCGCTGGACCGGCTTCGGACGTTACGGCTCCACCCTCATCGGACTCGTCATCGCGGTCAGCCTCTTCGGCTGGTTCGGTGTCCAGACGGCCGTGTTCGCGGCCGGACTGCACTCCATCGTCCCCGCGCTGCCCGTCTGGGCGTGGTGCCTGATCTGCGGACTCGGGGTCACCGCGCTCGTGCTGCGCGGCTTCCGCGCCATGGGCTGGACCGCGTTCGTCACCGTCCCCGCCTTCCTGGGCCTGGCGGGCTGGGCGATGACGGTCGAGTTCTCCCGGCACAACATCGGCGATCTGGTGGCGTCCGCGCCGTTCGGCGCCCACATGTCCATCGCCACCGGCGCGACGATAGTCGCCGGCTCGTACATCGTCGGCGCCGTCACCACCCCCGACATGACCCGCTTCAACCGCAACACCGGCGATGTCGTCAAGCAGACCGTCGTCGGCATCAGCCTCGGCGAGTACGTCCTGGGCCTCGGCGGTGTGCTGCTCGCCTACGCGGTGAAGTCCTCCGACCTGATCGCCATCATCACGTCCTCCTCCGGCGTCATCGGCGTCATCGTCCTGGTCTCCGCCACCGTGAAGATAAACAACTGGAATCTGTACTCGTCCTCGCTCGGCCTGATCGGCGCCGTCGAGGCGCTCTTCAAGGTCCGGCTGAACCGGGTCGGTACGACCGTCACGATCGGTGTGCTCGGCAGCCTCGCCGCCGCGGCCGGAATCCTGGACCGCTTCACCGACTTCCTGACGGTGCTCGGCGTCCTCACCCCGCCGGTCGCCGGGATCATGGTCGCCGAGTACTTCGTGGTGAAGAAGTGGCGCCCGCAGCTCGACGCGTCCCGCTCCCTCGGACGGCTGCCCGAGACGGAACCCGGCTGGGTTCCGGCCACGATCGTCCTGTGGGCCGCCGCATCCCTGTTCGGCTGGCTCGGCGACCACTACCAGTGGTGGGGGATTCCGGCGCTCGACTCCCTGCTGCTGGCCGGGCTCGGCTATGTCGTCCTCGGCAAGCTCGGCCTGGTGCGTGGCGCCCGGGAACTGCCGTTCGACCAGCCCGCACGCCCTGCCGCGGCGATCGAGGCGGAAGCGGGCATGGCCTGGTCGTCGAAGGCCACCGCCTGACCCGTACGCCTCACCTGAAACCTCACCCCCTACGAAAGACGGACACACCATGCGCATCGGAATCGACGTCGGAGGCACCAACACCGACGCCGCCCTCCTGGAGGACGACGACCGCATCATCGCGACCGCGAAGACCCCCACCACCTCCGACATCACCTCCGGCGTCACCGCGGCGATCCGGGCGCTCGACCCGCCGATGGACTCCGTCGACGCCGTCATGATCGGCACCACCCACTTCCTCAATGCCCTGATCGAGGGCGCCCGCCTCGCACCCGTCGCCGCCGTACGCCTCGGCCTGCCCGCGACAGCCGCTCTGCCGCCGATGACCGACTGGCCCGAGCGCCAGCGGGCGGCCGTCGGCGGACACGGCTACCTCTGCCACGGTGGACGGGAGTTCGACGGGCGGCCGTTGTCGCCGCTCGACCCGGAGGAACTGAAGCGCATCGCCGCCGACATCGCCGCGCGCGGACTGACCTCGGTGGCCGTCTCGTCCGTGTTCTCCCCGGTCGCCGAGGACGACGAGCGCCAGGCCGCCGAGATCCTCGGTGCGGAGCTGGGACCCGGCGTCCACTTCTCGCTCTCGCACGAACTGGGCAGGGTCGGGCTGCTGGCCCGGGAGAACGCCACGATCATCAACGCGGCCCTGCGGGACCTGGCGACCGCGATCGTGGAGTCCTTCGCCAAGTCGCTCGCCGAGGTCTCGCTGACCGCCCCGTTCTTCCTGTCGCAGAACGACGGCACCCTGATGGACGTGGACTTCGCCCGCGCCTACCCGGTGGCGACCTTCGCCTCCGGGCCCACCAACTCGATGCGCGGCGCCGCGTTCCTCTCCGGTCTCGGCGACTGCGCGGTCGTGGACGTCGGCGGTACGACGGCGGACGTCGGCATACTGGCCGGCGGCTTCCCGCGCGAGGCGGCGGGCGAGAGCGAGGCCGCGGGCATCCGCACCAACTTCCGTATCCCCGATGTCCTCTCGCTCGGCATCGGTGGCGGATCCCTGGTGGCGGCCGACGGCGAGACGGGCCCCCGCTCGGTCGGCTTCCGGCTCACCGAGGAGGCGCTCGTCTTCGGCGGCAGCACCCTGACGGCGACCGATCTCGCGGTCGCGGCGGGACGCGCCGACATCGGCGACCGCTCGCGTGTGGCCCACCTGGACCGTGAGTTCACCGCCCGCGCCCTCGACCGGATCGCCGAGCGGCTGGCCGAGACCGTCGACCGGATGCGCACCTCGGCGGGGCCGCTGCCGGTCGTCGCGGTGGGCGGCGGCAGCGTACTGGTGCCCTCGGTGCTGCCCGGCTTCGACGATGTGCGCCGCCCCGGCCACTTCGGCGTCGCCAACGCCGTGGGCGCCGCCATCGCCCAGGTCGGCGGAGAGGTGGACCGGGTCTTCCAGGTCCCCGAGGGGCGTCGGGACTCCGTACTCGCCGAGGCCCGCGAGGAGGCCGTGGCGCGGGCCGAGAGCGCGGGCGCCAGGCCCGGCACGGTCCGCATCGTCGACGTGGAGGAGGTGCCGCTCGCCTATCTGCCGGGCGGCGCGACCCGCATCAGGGTCAAGGCGGTCGGGGACCTCGACCTGAACGGCATCGGCAGCACCCACGCCCCGGCCGGGGCGCGCGACACCCGTGGAGCAGCGTCACATGCGTGAGATCAACCTCGACAATCTGGACGACATCGCCCGCGGCGCGGGCATCCTCGGCACCGGCGGGGGCGGCGACCCGTACATCGGCAAGCTGCTGGCGCGGGAGGCCATCCGTGCATACGGCCCGGTCCGGCTCGTCGCCTTCGACGAGGTGCCGGCCGACGCGACCGTCGTACCCGTCTCGGGCATGGGTGCGCCGACGGTGCTGCTGGAACGCGTCCCGGCCGGCGGCGAGGAAGTCGCGGCGCTGCGGGCCCTGGAGAAGCACATCGGCCGCTCCGCCACCCACATCGCCCCGATCGAGGTCGGTGGTGTCAACTCCATGCTCCCCATCGCCTGCGCCGCCGAGGCGGGGCTGCCGCTGGTCGACGGCGATGCCATGGGCCGTGCGTTTCCCGAGGCGCAGATGGTGCTGCCCGGCCTGATCGGAGTGGCCAACACGCCGATGGCGCTCGCCGACGACAAGGGCAACAGCATCATCGTCGACGCCGTCTCCAACCACGCCGCCGAGCGCATCGCCCGAGCCGTCTGCGTGGAGCTCGGCTGTCAGATCTCCAGCGCCGACACCGTGATGCGGGGGGACCAGCTCGCCGACGGTCTCGTCCCCGCCACGATGACGCTCGCCGAACGTCTCGGCGCGGCCGTCCGCGAGGCGCGTGCGGCACACGCCGACCCGGTGGGCGCGGCCCGTGCCATGCTGTCCGGCACCCATCTGCTGACCGGCAAGGTCGTCTACGTCAGCCGCCGCACCCAGGGCGGTTTCGCCCGGGGCGGTGCCCGTATCGAGGGCATCGGTGACGAGGCGGGCCGGGTCCTGGAACTCGGTTTCCAGAACGAGCACCTGCTCGCCACCCGCGACGGCGAGACGGTCGCCACCACGCCCGACCTCATCTGCGTGCTGGACACCGACACCGGTGACCCGGTGACGACGGAGGGCCTGCGCTACGGCCTGCGTGTCAGCGTCCTCGCGGCCCCCTGCGACCCGCGCTGGACCACCCCGGGCGGTCTGGCCCTCGCCGGGCCGCGGTACTTCGGGTACGACGTGGACTACCTCCCGTTCCGGCAGGCCTGACCACCCATGGACCCGGGCATCTGACCGGCGTCACCGTTCCCGTCCGCCGACGGCCGGTCCGCTCCACGCGGACCGGCCGGGGCGCCTTGTCTCAGACCGTCTTCCTGCCGGTCTTCATCGATGCGCCCACGCAGACCAGACCCAGCAGCACGGTCAGTCCGCCGATGATGACGTTGTTGAGGATGACGCCGAGGCCCGGGCCACTGCCGACGACCCACGTCGAGGCGATGATCCAGGCACCGATCGCGCAGATCGCCCAGCTCAGGCCGTACATCCGCTCCGGCATGACGGTGAACCCGAGGCCCAGCGCCGCGATCGCGATACCCATGATCAGGTTGTGCGCCACGAGTGTGGGCTGAGTTGCCGTGAAGTGGAGCACCCAGGGCGAGATGGCGCAGTACAGACCGATGAGGAACACCGGTGCGTCCACGAGGGCCACGTCACGGCCACCGAGCATTCGGGCATAGCGGTCGCGCATTTCGGAAACATCGGGGTGACTGGCCATGTCACGGCCGGTGTGCGAGAGGTTCGACATGAGGTTCGTCTCCTTCGCTCGTGCAGACCCGAATTCCGTTCCGTGCGCTGCGTGGCCTGCATGTCCATTCTGCGCTTATCTCACCCTTATGTGTAGATTCAAGGTGCGTGGATGTCCGTCGAATCCGCAACGGGCGGGCCCGAGTCCAGCCACGGATCACCGCTCATCAGGACGGACTCGGTCTGCAGGCCGATGTCCTTCGGCTCACCCGCCGCCCATCGGCGGAACCGCGCGGGGCCGCCGGTCGTGCGGACGTGGTGAGCCGTGCTCCGAGGAGCGGTCCGTGCGATCGGTGCGTGCCCCGGCTCAGGGCACGTCGACCACCACCGAGTGCCAGCCGGTCGCACCATCGGGTACGGTGCCGACGCGCTCGCCGGTCTGGGTGGCGCCGGTCCCGTCGGTGGCGCGGACCTCCAAGGTGTGCCGGCCGGAGGTGGCGGGCCACTCCCACACCCACTGACGCCAGGTGTCACGGCTGTCCGCGGTGGCCAGCCGGGCCGTGTGCCAGTTCCCGCCGTCCACCCGGACCTCGACCCGGGAGATGCCCCGGTGCTGGGCCCAGGCGACCCCGGCCACCGGCACGACGCCGGCCTTCGGGGAGGCGAACGGGCGGGGGGTGTCGATCCGTGACTCGGTCTTGATCGGTGCCTGCTGCGACCAGGACTGCTTCACCCAGTAGGCGTCGTAGGCATCGAACGTGGTGAGCTCGATGTCCTTGATCCACTTGCAGGCCGACACGTATCCGTAGAGGCCGGGAACGACCATTCGGACCGGAAAGCCGTGCTCGAAGGGCAACGGCTCGCCGTTCATGCCGAGAGCGAGCATCGCGTCTCGCCCGTCCATGACCGTCTCGACCGGTGTGCCGATCGTCATGCCGTCGACGGAACGCGCCACGATCTGGTCGGCCGGACCGCCCTTCGACGGGGGGCGCACACCGGCCTCGCGCAACAGATCGGCCAGCCGTACACCGATCCACCGGGCGTTGCCGACCAGGGGTCCGCCGACTTCGTTGGACACACACGTGAGCGTGATGTCCCGCTCGATGATCTCGCGGCGCAGCACATCACGGAAGCCGATCTCCAACGGCCGCGCGACACCCGTTCCGTGGATCTTCAGACGCCATTCACCGGCGTCGACCCGGGGTACGACCAGAGCCGTGTCCACCCGGTAGAAGTCCTTGTTCGGGGTGATGAAGGAGCTCAGCCCCCGGATCCTGAGATCGGCGCCCGGCGGGATGGCCGGTGCGGCGGAATCGGGTACCGGGAGGACCAGGTTGTGACGTGAGGCGGCGGCTCCGGCCTGGACGGATGACGTGAGCCGCCGACCCAGGAGTCCCGCGCCCGCCGAGGCCGCCGCCGCCGTGGTCGCCGCGACCACGAAGCCGCGCCGGTCGAAGGTGCCTTGCGGTTCCGCGTCCCTCTCCCCAGCCGCGGGACAAGGACGCGGAACCGGTACGAGCCGTCCGACCAGGAGATGCAGCACTCCTGCGGCCACCACGGCACCCACCACCGAGGGCAGGGCGTCGGCCGGTGCGCCTTCCGGACGCCCCACCGCCGACACGGCCCCGACCAGACCGAAGACCAGGACGGCAGCGGAACCGAGCCGCCGGTGCCGCAGCGCCAGCATTCCGATTCCTGCGGCGAACAGCGCCAGGAGAACCAGAATGCCGAGCTGGAGCACCAGCTTGTCGTCGGTGCCGAAGTTCCTCACGGCGAAGTCCTTCACGGCCGGGGGAGTGCGGTCGATCACCGCACCGCCCACCGCCGTGACCGGTCCTGCCTCGGGACGTACGACAGCCGCGACCAGTTCGGCGACGGCCAGGGCGCAGAACCCGGCGATGAGTCCGCTGAGCGCGGCAAGAGCCGCGCGGGCCCGCCGGGACCGCCCGGACCGTGCGGCCCCGGCCTGCTGCGCATCGTCTCGATCTTCACTCACGAGGGGGATTCGTCGCCGGAAGCCGGACGGATTGGTCCATCACCCGAATGGGCGTGAGTTCCTTCCGGCCGATCCGGCGGACGACCTGTGACGAATCACCACCGGCCGGCATCCGGAAGGCGCCAAAGACGCAGGACTGTCCGACGGATGCGGACGCTGTTCCAGGCGGACGACCCGGGCGGCGGACCACGGAATGCTCACGATCGGCGGACCTGCGGCGTGGCGGACCGTCACCGGGGGACGACACCACCGAGCCGTTCGACGCGGTCGTCATCCGGGTTCGTTCCCCTGCCGCCCTGTCAGTCCAGGTCCCGCGCCCGCTCGAACCGGGCCCGTGCCTCCGCCAGGTCGACGAGCGGATCCGGGTAGTCGATCGCGGCCCGGCGCGGACCGGTCAGTTTCCACGGCTCATGGATCTCGCCGTCCGCCAGCTCGGCGAGCTCCGGCACCCAGCGGCGCACATACGCCCCGCTCGGATCGAACCGCTTGCCCTGGACCACCGGGTTCAGGATCCGGTTGGGGCGGGTGTCGGTGCCGGTACCGGCCATCCACTGCCAGTTGAGCTGGTTGTTCGCCAGGTCCCCGTCGACCAGCAGGTCCAGGAAGTGCCGGGCACCGACCCGCCAGTCCACGTACAGCGTCTTGGTGAGGAAGCTCGCCACCAGCATGCGCCCCCGGTTGTGCATCCAGCCCTCGTGCGCCAGTTGCCGCATCGCCGCGTCGACCACCGGGTAGCCGGTGCGTCCCGTGCGCCAGGCCTCGATCTCGTCCATGTCGGACCGCCAACGGTCGTGCCGTGGACGGTAGTCGTCCCGGGCGGCGTCCGGCCGGGCGGCGAGCACCTGGTGATGGAAGTCCCGCCACGCCAGCTGCCGCACGAACGCGTCGGCGCCCGGCCCGCCCCGCTGCCGCGCCCGGTCGATCACTTCCACCGCCGAGAGAGTGCCGAAGTGGAGATGGGGGGAGAGCCTGGAGGTCGCGTCGCCGGCCAGATCGTCGTGGGCGCTCTCGTAGTCGGCCATGGGGCCGTCCAGCCAGGAGGACAGCAGCCGACGTCCGGTCCTCTCGCCGCCCCTGGCGAGCCCGGGGGAGACCCCGGTCACCTCGGCCCGTTCCGGCAACGGCTCGGACTTCATGCCTTCGGGCAGCCGCACCGTGCGCGGGGCGGCCAGTGTGCCCCGCACCCCCGCCGCCTCCCAACGGCGGAAGTACGGGGTGAACACCGCGTAGTGATCACGGCCCGCCGGGACGATCCGGCCCGGTGCGACCGCGGTGACCACCGCGTCATGGACGTGCAGCGTGCAGCCGATTTCGGTCAGAGCCGCGCGCAGACGCTCCTCACGCCGTAGCGCGTACCCGCTCACCCCGCCCGCGACGTGCAGGCTGCGTGCGCCGGTCTCCGTGACCACGTCGAGGACGCCGGCCACGGCCTCCGCGTCGCGGACGATCAGCCGGCCACCGCGGCGGCGCAACTCCGCGTCGAGATCGGCCAGGCAGTCGGCGAGGAACGCCCGCCGGTTCGGTGCGTCGAAGCCGGTCCGGCGCATGCCCGCGTCCCGCACGAAGAGGGGGACGACACGGTCCGCGTCGCGCAGCGCGGCGTGCAGGACGGGGTTGTCGTGCAGCCGTAGGTCCGAGGTGAACAGCGCCACCGAGACGGTCAAGGCCGAGCACCTCTCAGCGAAGGGTGGGTCGGGCGGTCGGGAAGGTCAGCAGGCTGCCCCCGGTGCGCGACCGCCGGGTGTCCGACGGCGAATCCTGCCGTACGGCCGCGATCTCCCGCAGCACCCGTTCGCGCAGGTCGCGAGGCGGGACCCCGGCCACCGCGAGCCCGAGCCGAACAGCGGTCCCGGACAGCTCCCGTACCTCGGCGGCGCACGCCTGGCAGTCGGCGAGATGCCGTTCGAACTCGTCGCGCTCGGAGTCCGGCAGCGCGTGCAGGGCGTACGCCCCGGTCAGCGTGTGCAGTTCGGCGTGGCTCATGTGCTCACCCCGAGGCAGTCGCGCAGCCGGATCAGTCCGTCGCGCAGGCGTGTCTTGATGGTCCCGAGCGGTACGGAGAGCAACTCCGACACCTCGCGATACGTCAGCCCCCGGTAGTACGCGAGGGTCACGGACTGTCGTTGCAGTTCGGAGAGGGTCCGCATGCAGCGGCGGACCTGCTCGCGCTCCAGTCGGCGCTCGACCTGCTCGGTGACCTCGTCGAAGGCCGGAGTACGGTCCAGCAGCGCGGCCCTGTGCTCGCGGGCCGCCGATGCCTCGGCCGAGCGCACCCGGTCCACGGCCCGACGATGTGCCAGTGTCAGCACCCAGTTCATGGCGCTGCCGCGGGCCCCCCGGAACCGGGGGGCCGTGCGCCACACCTCGACCAGCACCTCCTGCGCGACCTCCTCGGACTGGGCGGGATCGCGCAGCACGCTCCGCACCAGTCCGAGGACCGGCCCGCTGACCGCGTCGTACACCTCGGCGAAGGCGTCCTGGTCACCTCGGGCGACCATCCCCAGAAGCTCCTGGAGATCGGGCCCCGCCGGGGGCGCCCCGCCGATGTACACGGCTTCTTTCACGCGGGCTTCCTCCCTGATTGCGCGTCTGCTCTCCCGGTGATCCGGAGCCGACGGCGGCGCGGATCGGTCGGTGCGCGAGATCCTTCCACGCCACTTTCATTTCGCGATACATCGTGGTTGACCCGTCCCGGTGACGAGGGGCTGACCATCGTCCTCACGACGCACTGGCATCAGCACCGCCGCGCAGTCCGTCGTCATCGTGCTGCTCGGCCGGGCCGCCGGGGCCACCTATCCGGGTGGCGCGGCGGGCTGCTGGTCCTGGTCGTGGCGTCGATCCTGCTCGGTACGGTTTTCGGCGCGCTCTCCAACGCCCTGGGCATGCTGGTCCGCGAGCGTGAGTCGATCATCGGCGTCAACACCTTTCTGCTGTTGCCGCTGACGTTCCTCTCCTCCTTCATGGCCCCGAGCCAGATGCCGTCCTGGATGCGGCACATCGCCGACTTCAATCCGGTCAACCGGGCCATGGTCGCGGGCCGTTCGGCGCTGACCGCCGAGCCCGAATGGGGTGTGGTGCTCAGCCGTGGGGGAGCCCTGCTGCTACTCGTCGTGGTGGCGGTCCGGCTGTCGACCCGCACCTTCCGCTCGTACCAGAAGTCCGTCTGACGGATACCGCTACGGCGACGCGCGGCGGACCCGGTCCGGGATTCCCTTCCCGGGCCGGGCCCTCGGCCCCGGCACCGCCCGTAGCGCGAGGAAGACCAGCAGCGCGAACGGCGACAGCAGAATCGTCAGTACCAGCAACGGCCCCATCACCAGGGGAGAGATTCCCAGCCGGCGGCCCTCCAGGAACATCCACTGGCCCAGCAGCAGATCCCAGGCGATGACCTGCGCCCAGACCGCCCCCGCGCCGTTGGCCAGGGCCGTCAGATCGCGGAAGGTGTCGATGTCGGGGCTGCGCACCGCGTCCCAGAGTTCAGGGAAGACCGGCAGAGCCATGACGAGATGGACCGTCAGCACCGGCAGAAGGGTGAGCGGGGAGGCGGCGAGGCGTGCGGTGGGGCGCCAGTTCGGCGCGAGGATCATGAGCAGCCAGAACGGGGCTGCCAGCAGGAACGAGATCTCGAAGAGCGCGCCGGTCATGCCGCAGGCTCCCGCTCGGCGGAACCGGAGTCCGCATCGGTACGGGCCGTTCAGGGCGGTCCAGGACCCGGAGCAGCCGGTGCACAAGGTGCTGGGCGTCGCGCGAAGCGCCTCGCCCCGCTGCAGGGGGACGAGCCGGGGCCCGAACTGGACGACGCCCGCGAAGAGGTGGCGGAGCTGGTGGAGCGGCGCGGCTGGCGGGCCGAGGCGCACGGCCCGGCAGGTGAGTGCCTGGCCGGGTGATCGTCGCGCTGCGGCGGGCCGGGCACGGCGGGTTCGTCGAACTGCTCGACGACTACGCGGCCGCCGCCGAGGCGGTCGCGCGGGCCGACCTCGACTATGTGGGGCGCCGGGTGGCGCGCGAAGACCGCCCCGGGACGGGACAGCGCGCCCCCGAGAAACACCTGTGCCCCGGCCTGTGGCCGGGGCACACGGGCGTGCGTGTCGGTCAGGCCGCGTTCTCCTGCTCGCGCTCCACCTGCGCGTTCCACTCGCGCTTGACCGAGCGCCAGGCGTCGTCGTTCTGGCCGAGCCGCCAGTAGCCGGAGATCGACAGCTGGGGGAGCGGGATCCGGCGGTCCAGGCGCAGATGGCGGCGGATCTCCTTCACGAAGCCCGCCTCGCCGTGGACGAACGCCTGGACGTCGCCGACCGGGAACTCCAGCCCCTTCACCGCGGCTGTCAGCGTCTCGCCGACCGGGCGCTCCCCGCGGTGCAGCCAGGTCACCTCGACCCCGTCGGGCGTCACGATCTTCTGCTCCTCCGTCGCGTCCGACACCTCGATGAACGCGTGCACCACCGCACCCGCCGGCATCTGCTCCAGGGCCGCGGCGATGGCCGGCAGAGCACTCTCGTCACCCACCAGGAGGTGCCAGTCCGCCGACGCGTCCGGACCGTAGCCCCCGCCGGGGCCCAGGAAGGTCACCTGATCGCCCGGAGCCGCCCGCATCGCCCAGGGCCCGGCGAGACCCTCGTCGCCGTGGACCACGAAGTCGATGGCCAGCTCCCGGGCGACCGGATCCCAGGAGCGCACCGTGTAGGTGCGGGTGGTCGGCCACAGCTCGCGCGGCTGCTCCTCGCGGATGCGGGCCACGTCGAACGGGTGCGCGTAGTCCGCGCCCTCGGGGGCGAAACAGAGCTTGACGTAATGGTCGGTGAACCCGGAGAGCCCGAAACCGGCGAGCCCGTCGCCGCCGAGCACGACACGCACCATGTGCGGGGTGATCCGCTCGGTCCGCAGAACGCGGGCTCCCTGCGCCTTGGGTGCCTGCCGCGCCGGTCGTTCTGCCACGAGGTTCTCCCTGCTCCGATTGCTTAGGCTTACCTAAGCTAGCACCTCATTCGCGCAGTGTGGAGCGCAGGCGCTGCAGCGCACCGCCCAGTCCCCACCGCTTCGCGAGGGCTTCGAGGGCGTCGGGATCGCGCGGCTCGGCGGGCAGCGCGGGATCGAACTCCGGCAGGGGCACGTCACCGGCGACGCGGATCACCCTCGGCGCGACGGCCACATAGTCACGGGCCTCGTCGAGCCGCTTGCGCTGCGAGGGCGTCAGCTTGGCGGCCGGGTCGTCGACCGCCGCCATGATCCCGTCCAGATCGCCGAAGGCGTCCAGCAGCTTCGCCGCCGTCTTCTCGCCGATGCCGGGGACGCCCGGGAGTCCGTCGCTCGGATCGCCGCGCAGCAGGGCCAGATCGGCGTAGCCGGAACCGTCCACCCCGTACTTCTCCCGCAGCCAGGCCTCGTCGGTCAGCTGGAGCGAGCCGACCCCCTTCAGCGGGTAGAGGACCCGCACCCCGCGGGCGTCGTCGACCAGCTGATAGAGGTCACGGTCGCCGGTGACGATGTCCACGGGGCCGGCGGCCAGGCCGGTGAGCGTGCCGATCACGTCGTCCGCCTCGTAGCCGGCGACGCCGACGCGGGCGATGCCGAGCGCGTCGAGCACGGCCTCGATGACCGGCACCTGCGGGGCCAGGGTGTCGGGGGTCTCCTCCTCGTCGGGCAGCCCCTCGGCCGTCTCCACCGCCACCCGGTGAGCCTTGTAGGAGGGGATCAGCTCCACCCGCCAGTGCGGCCGCCAGTCGGCATCCATGCAGGCGACCAGCTCGTCCGGCCGGTGGTCCTGCACCAGGCGCCCGATGAAGTCGAGCAGCCCGCGCACGGCGTTGACCGGCGTTCCGTCCGGAGCGCGTACCGAATCGGGAACCCCGAAGTAGGCGCGGTAGTAGAGGGAGGCGGTGTCGAGGAGCATCAGGCGTCGCGTCACACACCGATGATGCCGCACCCCACTGACAGCGGCCGTCCCGCACACCGGTGGGCTTCGAGGTCAAGAGGGGCGCGGTCCCATGGGGGCCATTTGTGTGTGACTCGGGTCACTCTTGTGTTTGGCTCGTGTAAGTGGGGGCAGGCGCGCAATCGGAGCGGATCACGTAGCAATTTCAACTGATGCACGTGCCATGCGGGCCGAATCCGTGCCGCTCCACGGTCTGCCGGAGGGGGTGGCGGACCGTTTTTCGGTTCAACGCGCGAGGTGTATGTGTCAAGGCTGCAAGCTGAGCACTTGTACAAAGTGTTCGGCAGACGACCCGATCAAGCCGTGCAGAAGCTCGAAAGCGGCGCCGACCGCGATGAGCTGCGCGCCGACGGAACGACCGCAGCGGTGATCGACGCCTCGTTCACCGTCGACCCGGGACAGATTTTCGTCGTGATGGGTCTGTCCGGGTCCGGGAAGTCCACGTTGCTGCGCATGCTCAACGGACTTCTGGATCCCACAGCCGGACGCGTGTTGTTCGACGGCCAGGACCTGACCGCCCTGAGCCCCGCCGAACTGCGCCACGTCCGGTCCTCCAAGATCAGCATGGTGTTCCAGCACTTCGCGCTCTTCCCCCACCGGAGCGTGCTGGAGAACGCCGCGTACGGACTCGAAGTGCAGGGCGTGCCGCGCGCCGAGCGCGAGAAGCGCGCCACCGAGGCGCTGGAGCTGACCGGTCTCGCCGGCTGGGAGAAGTCCTGGCCCGACGAGCTGTCCGGCGGTATGCAGCAGCGCGTCGGCCTGGCCCGCGCCCTGGCCACCGACGCCGACCTGCTGCTGATGGACGAGTCCTTCAGCGCGCTCGATCCGCTGATCCGCCGTGACATGCAGGACCAGCTGCTCGAACTCCAGAAGCGCCTGAAGAAGACCATCGTCTTCATCACCCACGACCTCAACGAGGCCATGCGCCTCGGGGACCGTATCGCCGTGATGCGCGACGGGAGGATCGTCCAGCTCGGCACCGCCGAGGACATCCTCGTCACCCCGGCCAACGACTACGTCGCCTCCTTCACCCAGGACGTCGACCGCACCCGGGTGCTGACCGCGGGCGCCATCATGGCGGAGCCGCACACCGTCATGGGCACCGGCACGGACGACGGCGAGGAGATGCGGACCGCCGACGACGTCCTCAGGGCGGCCCCTGCCACCGTCACCGAGTCCACGCCGATCATCGAGCTCTTCACGCCCTGCTCGCGGAGCGGAGTCGCGGTCGCCGTGACCGATGCCGAGGGCAAGCTCGTCGGCGTCGTACCGCGGGCCCGGCTGCTCGCCGTCCTCGGCGAGCCGATGACCCCCACCGAGGTCCCCGAGGACGTCACGACCACCGCGAAGAAGGTGGCCAGTGTTTAGGCTCCACCTGGGTGACTGGGTCGACTCCGCGGTCAACTGGCTGCAGACCCACCTGTCCTGGCTGTTCGACGCGATCAGCGCCGTCGTCAGCGGCATGTTCGACGGCATAGCCGCCGTCCTCTCCGCCCCCGCACCGCTGCTCTTCGCGGGCATCGTCGCCGTCATCGCCTGGTGGCTGCGCGGTCTGCTCGCGGGCGTGCTCGCTTTCGTCGGCTTCGCCGTCATCGACTCCGTCGAGCTGTGGGACGAAGCGATGGACACCCTCACGCTGGTCCTCGTCGCCACCATCATCGCGCTGGTGCTGGCCGTGCCGGTGGGCATCTGGGCGTCCCGCTCCAAGACCGTCAGCGCGGTGATCCGGCCGGTCCTGGACTTCATGCAGACCATGCCCGCCATGGTCTATCTGATCCCCGGCGTCATCTTCTTCGGCGTGGGCGTGGTGCCCGGCATCATCGCCACGATCATCTTCTCGCTGCCTCCGGGCGTCCGGATGACCGAGCTCGGCATCCGCCAGGTCGACGCCGAACTCGTCGAGGCGGCCGAGGCGTTCGGCACCACCCGGCGCAACACCCTGCTGCGGGTGCAGCTGCCGCTGGCCCTGCCCACGCTCATGGCGGGCATCAACCAGGTCATCATGCTGGGCCTGTCCATGGTGGTCATCGCCGGCATGGTCGGCGGCGGCGGCCTCGGCGGCGCCGTCTATCGTGCCATCGGCAATGTCGATGTCGGCCTCGGCTTCGAGGCGGGCATCTCCATCGTCATCGTGGCGATGTACCTGGACCGGATGACCAGCGCGCTCGGCCGTGAGGTCTCCCCGCTCGCCCGGCGTGCGCTCGCCAGGGCGCAGACGATGGCCGGCGGGCTGAAGATCTGGAACCACCGCCCGCAGCCCGTCGTCGCGGTCGTCGGCATCGTCGTCCTCGCACTCGTCGCGGGCGGCATGGGCCTCTTCGGCTCCTCCCGCTCGGACAAGGCCACCGCCGCCGGCGCCTCGGACATCGGCGCGGGCAAGAAGATCAGCATGGGTTACATCCCGTGGGACGAGGGCATCGCCTCCACCTTCCTGTGGAAGGAGATGCTGGAGCGGCGCGGCTTCCAGGTCGACGTCAAGCAGTACGAGGCCGGTGCGCTCTACACCGGTATGGCCAACGGCCAGATCGACTTCGAGACCGACTCGTGGCTCCCGGTCACCCACGCCAGCTACTGGAAGAAGTACAAGGACCGCCTGGAGGACATGGGCTCCTGGTACGGCCCCACCTCGCTGGAGCTGGCGGTCCCCTCGTACCTGAAGGACGTCCGGTCGCTGGACGACCTCAAGGGCAAGTCCTCGCAGTTCAAGGGCCGGATCGTGGGCATCGAGCCGAGCGCCGGCGAGATGGGCCTGCTCAAGGACAAGATCCTGCCGGGTTACGGCCTGGACAAGGAGTACAAGGTCGTCGACGGCTCCACGCCGTCGATGCTGGCCGAACTGAAGCGCGCCTACGCCAAGAAGGAACCGATCGTCGTTCCGCTCTGGTCGCCGCACTGGGCGTACAACCAGTTCGAACTGACGAAGCTCAAGGACCCCAAGAACCTCTGGGGCAAGGGCGACGGCATCCACACCCTGGCCCGCAAGGGCTTCTCGTCCGACAACCCCGAGGTCGGCACCTGGCTCAAGAACTTCAAGATGAGCGAGGACCAGCTCACCAGCCTGGAGGCGGAGATCCAGAAGGCCGGCTCCGGCAAGGAGCAGGAGGCCGTCCGCACCTGGCTGAAGGCCAACCCGGGCGTCGCCGACAAGTGGACCCCCGTCGCCGAGGCCGGTGCGGCCAAGAGCGCGAGCGGCAAGGACGAGCGCGACCGTGCCGTCGAGATGGCCTGGTTCCCCTGGGAGGAGGACATCGCCGCCACGTACCTGTGGAAGGCGGTCCTGGAGGAGCGGGGCTACAAGATCAACCTCAAGCAGTTCGAGGTCGGTCCGATGTACACCGCGATGTCCCGCGGCCAGATCGATGTGCAGTTCGACGGCTGGCTCCCGTACACCCAGAAGAACTACTGGGAGAAGTACGGCTCCCGGCTGACCGACATCGGGTCCTGGTACGGCCCGACATCGATCGAGGTCGCGGTACCCGACTACGTCAAGGACGTCACGTCCCTCGCCGACCTCAAGGGCAAGTCCTCGCAGTTCAAGGGCCGGATCATCGGCATCGAGCCGGGCACCGCCACGATGGAGAACCTCAAGAAGAACGTCCTGCCGACCTACGGCCTGGACAAGGAGTACAAGGTCGTCGACTCCTCGACGCCCGGCATGCTCGCCGAGCTGAAGCGCGCGTACGCCAAGAAGGAGCCCATCGCGGTGCTGCTCTGGACGCCGCACTGGGCGTACAACGAGTTCGGCATGACCAAGCTGAAGGACCCGGAGAAGGCCTTCGGCAACGGGGACCGGCTGCACACCATCGCCAGCAAGGACTTCCCGAAGCAGTACCCGCAGCTGACGAAGTGGTTCAAGAACTTCAAGCTGAGCGAGGACCAGCTCGCCGGCCTGGAGAACGAGATCCAGAAGCGCGGCACGGGCCATGAGGAGGAAGCCGTGAAGGCCTGGATGGAGAAGAACCCCGGCATCACGGACAAGATGGCTCCGCAGTAGGGCCCGGAGCACCGGAAAGGGGTGGGCGCCGCCGTCGGCGGGCCCACCCCTTCGGGCTGTCCGGACGCTCGTGAACCGGCCGACCTTGCGCAACCGTATGCGTAATGTGCCCGCAGCCGGAAGGATGACGAGTCGGGAGGGAGCCGGACATGGACGACAAGGAAGCGCTCCGCGTGGGCGCCGCGGTCCGCCGACGACGCAGATCCCTGGGGCTCACCCTGGCCGCGGTCGCCGGCCGCAGTGGCCTGTCCGTGCCGTTTCTCAGCCAGATCGAGAACGAGCGGGCCAGGCCCAGCGCCCGGTCCCTGGACCGGGTCGCCGAAGCCCTGGAGACCACCACGGCACGGCTGCGCGCCGCCGCGGACTCGGCGCGCGCCGTCGACGTCGTACGGGCGGGCGAGGGGGACGGGGTACGCAGGGTGGTGCGCGGGCGCCACCAGCTCAGCGCCCTGGAGTTCACCGGCGAACTCGACCTCGGGCGCGAGTTCCAGCACCGCAACGACGAGCTGATGTATGTGGTGCGGGGTGCGGCGGAGGTGGAGGCAGAGGGGCAGGCGCACCGGCTGGAGGAGGGTGACACGCTGTTCCTGTCCGGCGGGGTACGGCACCGCTGGCGGGCCACGATGCCTGGTACGCGGCTGCTGGTCGTCGCGGTCGCCGAGCACATCGACGCCACTTTCGAGCCACGTCGCTGAGGGAGGAGCAGCCGCCGTGCGAGTCGTCTCCCTGGTCCCCTCGCTCACCGAGGCCGTCGCCGTCACCGCCCCCGGCCTGCTGGTCGGCGTCACCGACTGGTGCACCCACCCGCCGGGCCTGACCGCCGCCCGGATCGGCGGCACCAAGAACCCCGACGTGGCCGCCGTCGTAGCGCTCCGGCCCGATCTCGTCGTCGCCAACGAGGAGGAGAACCGCGCGACCGATCTCGCGGCGCTCGGGGACGCCGGGATCGAGGTGCTCGTCACCGAGGTCCGCACCCTCGACCAGGCCTTCGAGGAACTGGAAAGGGTCCTGGTCACCGCCTGCGGACAGGCCAGGCCGCGCTGGCTGGACGAGGCCGAGGCCGCCTGGGCCGCGCTCCCGACGCCCCACGCCCCGCGCCGTGCGGTCGTGCCCGTCTGGCGCAGGCCCTGGATGGTGCTGGGCCGTGAGACCTTCGCCGGGGACCTGCTGGCCAGGCTCGGTGTCGAGAACGTCTACGCGGACCACGCAGAGCGTTATCCCCGCATTCCGCTCGACGCGCTCAACACGGCGGGTGCCGATCTGGTCGTCCTGCCCGACGAGCCGTACCGCTTCACCGCGGACGACGGCCCCGAGGCGTTTCCCGCACTGCCCGCCGTACTCGTCGACGGGCGATTCCTCACGTGGTACGGGCCGTCGCTGGTGCAGGCGCCTTCGGCGCTGCGAGCAGCGCTCCGCTGAACAGCCCGCGCAGCGTCCGGAGCCCGGCCACCGCCCATGCCGTCACCAGCAGCACATACAGCGCGACGGCCAGCCAGGTGCACGCCGTCAGCCCGGTGTGCCGGGCCAGACCCGTGGCGCCCGTGACACACGTACCGACCGGGAAGGTGAAGCCCCACCACGTCATGCTGAAGGTCATGCCGTTCCGTGCGGCCCGCACCACCAGTGCGACGGCCAGCGCCAGCCACAGCAGCGCGAAACCCATCACCGGTACCCCGTACAGCACGGCGAACACCTCGAGGCCCGAGGCGTAGGGCGCCCCGATCGCCCCCGGTGCCACATCGGCGAGCTGGTTGACCGCGGTCGTCGACTGACCCAGCGGACCGAGGACCAGGAACAGTGTGGGCGTCAGCGCGAGCGGCAGCGGGCCCTGGTGGACGAGGCGGGCGAAGACGAGCGGCAGCATCACCAGCGTGGCCAGCAGGCTCAGCCCGAACATCGCGTAGCAGGCCAGCAGCATCGCCTCCCGCCACTGACCGGCGGGCAGCTCCGGAACCAGCAGCGGGCCGAGTGCCGCGGAGACCATCGGGGCGACCACCGGCAGCAGCCACACCGGCGACGCGGTGCCGGGCTCGACCCGGTGACGCACGACCATCAGATACGGAATCGCGACCGCGGAGGCCAGCCCGACGATCGTGCCCGCCGTGTACAGCACGGCATCGAGGGCCAGGGCCGCCGGATGCCCGATGACGTCCCGGCCGACCACCATCGTCGAGCCGCCGACCGCCAGCAGCGCCATCGCGAGACAGCCGTAGAACGGTGCGACGGCCGGGTCGAGCAGATGGGTGCGGGCCTGGTCGCGATGGGCGAGCCAGTGGCCGGTGCGGGCCGTGAGCACGGCGAGGAGCATCACGGTCGCGAGCGCCCACACCACCGTGCAGACACCCCGGAGGCCCGGGACGTGCACGGGCAGGGTGGCACCCGCGCTCGCGACGATGGCGGTGCCCATGACGGTCGCGTACCAGTTGGGGCCGATGTGCCGCAGGTGCGGGAGCCGTGGAGCGGGCGCATATGTGACTGGGGACTGCTGAGTCTGCGGAAAGATGGCCATGCCACGATTTTCGGCGCGCGGGTCCGGCCTCACCAGGGACCCCGTCTCTATGAGGTCATAAGCTGGCTTTATGTCCGGTGAACAACACATTCCGCTCGCGCACCGGGTTCCTGACCTCGGCGCGCTGGAGTTGCTCCTCGCCGTCGCCCGGCACGGCAGTCTGGGGCGCGCGGCACGGGACGTGGGCGTCACCCAGCCCGCGGCCAGCAGCCGCATCCGGTCGATGGAGCGGCAGCTCGGCCTGGCCTTGCTGGACCGTTCACCACGCGGGTCCCGGCTCACCGACGCGGGCGCGCTGGTCACCGACTGGGCGCGCAGGATCGTCGAGGCGGCCGAGGCGTTCGACGCCGGAGCGCAGGCGCTGCGCGACCGGCGGGACTCCCGGTTGCGGGTCGCCGCCTCGATGACCATCGCCGAATACCTGCTGCCGGGCTGGCTGATAGCGCTGCGCGCCGAACGGCCGGACACCGCGGTCTCGCTGCTCGCCGGAAATTCGGCGGCGGTCGCGGGGCGGCTTCTCGTCGGTGAGGCCGACCTCGGTTTCGTGGAGGGCCTCACCGTGCCGGAAGGGCTCGACGGCACGGTCATCGCCCACGACCGTCTCGTCGTCGCGGTGGCCCCGTCGCACGCGTGGGCCCGCCGCCGCACCGCCCTGACCCCGCAGGAACTGGCCGCGACCCCGCTGATCCTGCGCGAGTACGGCTCCGGCACCCGCCAGGTCCTGGACGCCGCCCTGGCCGTGCACGGCGGCCTCGCCCAGCCCCTGCTCGAACTCTCCTCGACCACCGCGGTGAAGGGGGCGGCGCAGAGCGGCGCGGGACCGTGCGTGCTGAGCGAACTGGCGCTGGGCGAGGAGCTGTCCGCCAGACGGCTGGTCAAGATCCCGGTCGCCGGAGTACGGCTCCGCCGTCAGCTCCGTGCCGTATGGCCTTCGGGCCACCGCCCGACCGGCCCGGCCCGGGATCTGCTGTCGCTCACGGGCCGCGACCTGTAGCGGTCCGGGCGACGGGCCGACGGCGGCGCGCTCTCAGGCCCCCGCCGACCGCGGTGGCGTGAGGTCCGCGAACGGTGTACGGGCCCGGACCGGCCGGGTCGTGGAGGCCGTCACCAGTGCCTGCGTCAGCCGTGGGTCGTCGCCCATCTCCGGATGCCACTGCACCCCGAGCACCCACTGCGCTCCCGGCAGCTCGACCGCCTCGACCGTGCCGTCCGTCGCGTGCGCGGACGCCACCAGCCCCGGTGCCAGCCGCTCCACGCACTGGTGGTGGTAGGTGGGGACGTCGGTCTCCTCGGGCACGATCGACGCGTAGAGGGTGTCCGGTACGGGGGTCACGGGGTGGGTGCCGAGGACTCCGGTCGCGCCCAAGGGGCCGGCGTGCCCGTCGAGGTGCTGGACCAGGGTGCCGCCGAGCGCCACGTTGAGCAGTTGCATACCGCGGCAGATGCCCAGCACCGGTGTGCCGGACTCCAGTGCGGCCCTGATCAGGGCCAGCTCCCAGGCGTCGCGCTCCCGCGCCGGCGGACCGGTCCGGAAGTCGCGCTCCGCGCCGTACCGTTCCGGTTCCACATCGGCACCGCCCGCGATCACGAGACCGTCCAGCCGGGCCACCGCGGCCGCCGCCCGGCCGGGGGCGTCCGGGGGGAGCAGCGCGACGAGGCCGCCGGACCGTTGGACCATGCGTGGATAGGCGGCCGGGAGGAGGGCGGCGGGCAGCTCCCAGACACCCCAGCGCGCCACGGGCTCCAGATAGGTGGAGACGCCGATGAGAGGTTCGGACACGGGGCGGTCCCTCCGGTCGGCCGCCTGTGCGGGCGGACTCGGTTCCATGATGTCAATGGTGGCAGAGGATACCTTTACGATTCCGAGGGTCGGTACAGCAGTGGCAGCGGTGCATCCGGCGGCCTGCCGCGGCTCAGGCCAGGAATCCGCGCAGCAACGCGGCCGTGCCCGCACAGTGCTCACGCATCACCGCACGTGCCGCCTCCGCGTCCCCGTCGAGAACCGCCTCGACCAGACTCGCGTGCTGATGCTGCGAATGCTCCAGGTTCCGTACCAGCAGCGGTATGCAGTCGAGCAGGTCGTTGAGCGTGGCCCGGACGGCCGCGTACTGCGCGGTCAGCGTTGCGGAGCCGGAGAGTTCGGCCAGGGTGAGGTGGAACAGGGTGTCGATCCTGCGGTACTCGGGCAGAGGTGCTTCGTGAGTCGCCGTCAGAGCCGCACGCAGCCGGTCCGCGTCCTCGTCCGTCAATCCCTGTGCGGCGCACAGCCCGGCGGCCCCGGCTTCCAGCACCTCGCGGAAGCGCAGCACGTCCTCGATGTCGACGGACTCCACCTTCCGGCGCAGCTCGTCCTCGCCCGGGCTGCCGGTGCGGGGCAGCACGAACGTCCCGCCGTACCGCCCCCGCCTGCTCTCCACCAGGCCCTGGTCCTGCAGGACCTTCAGCACCTCGCGCAGCGTGACCCGGCTGATCCCCATCAGCTCGGCCAGCTCGCGCTCGGCCGGCAGCCGCCCGCCGCCGGGCACCAGGCCGAGCCTGACCACCTGGAGGATCTGCTCCAGCGCCTCCTCGAAGCCGTTCCCCGCCCGTACGGGCCGCAGTACGGGCATCGGGCGGTCGGTGAACTCGCTTTCCTCGGCCACGTCCCGTTTTCCCTTCACAATTAATGGTTCTCTCACATACCTTAAGCGTTCCGGCTGACCGAAGGAGGAGTATCCCGTGGCAGACCGAACCCCACCGCTCGGGATCGAGGAGCTGCGCGCCCTCGTCGCAAGCGGTGAGATCGACACCGTCGTCCTCGCCTTCCCCGACATGCAGGGACGGCTGCAGGGCAAACGGTTCGCCGCCCGCTTCTTCCTCGACGAGGTCGTGGAGCACGGCACCGAGGGATGCAACTACCTGCTCGCCGTCGACACGGACATGAACACCGTCGACGGATTCGCGATGTCCTCCTGGGACCGCGGCTACGGCGACTTCGCCATGCACGCCGACCTCTCCACCCTGCGCCCTGCGCCCTGGAACGAGGGCACGGCCATGGTCATGGCCGACCTCACCCAGGAGGACGGCTCCCCCGTCGCCGCCGCGCCCCGGCGGATCCTGGGCCGTCAACTGGAACGGCTGGCGGAGCTCGGCTACACGGCCCATGTCGGCACCGAACTCGAATTCATCGTCTTCAAGGACACCTACGAGCAGGCCTGGGACCGCAACTACCGTGACCTGACCCCGGCCAACCAGTACAACATCGACTACTCCGTCCTCGGCACCGGCCGTGTCGAGCCGCTGCTGCGCCGCATCCGCAACGACATGACCGCCGCGGGGCTCACCGTCGAGTCCGCCAAGGGCGAGTGCAACCCCGGCCAGCACGAGATCGTGTTCCGTTACGACGAGGCCCTGGTCACCTGCGACCAGCACGCCGTCTACAAGACCGGCGCCAAGGAGATCGCCGCCCAGGAGGGCGTCGCGCTCACCTTCATGGCCAAGTTCAACGAGCGCGAGGGCAACTCCTGCCACATCCACCTCTCGCTCCAGCCGGTCGACGAGGCCGGGCGCAACGCCATGGCGGACGAAGACGGCGGCATGTCCCCGGTGATGCGGCACTTCCTCGCCGGACAACTGGCCGCCCTGCGTGACTTCTCCCTCCTTTACGCGCCCAACATCAACTCCTACAAACGCTTCCAGCCGGGCTCCTTCGCCCCGACCGCCGTCGCCTGGGGGCACGACAACCGCACCTGTGCGCTGCGCGTCGTCGGCCACGGCCGCTCGACGCGCTTCGAGAACCGGCTGCCCGGCGGTGACGTCAACCCGTACCTCGCCGTCGCCGGCATGGTCGCGGCGGGCATCCACGGCATCGAGAAGGGACTCGAACTCCCCGAGCCGTGCGGGAGCAACGCCTACACCGCCGCATACGACCACGTTCCCACCACGCTGCGCGAGGCCGCCGAACTCTGGGAGAGGAGCGAGATCGCCACGGCGGCCTTCGGCGACGACGTCGTCGCGCACTACCGCAACATGGCCCGCGTCGAACTCGAAGCCTTCGACGCCGCAGTGACCGACTGGGAGCTCCGCCGCTCCTTCGAACGCCTGTGAGGCACTGAGTGACCACACCCGACCACCCGGTGGAACACCACGTACTCAACCCGGCGACGGAAGAACTCCTCGCCACCGTCGCGTCCACCACCGTCGCCGAGGTCGACACGGCGGTCGTCCGGGCCGCGGCCGCCCAGCGCACCTGGGCCGCCCTCACCCCCGCCGACCGCGCCCGGCTGCTGCGCCGCTTCGCCCTGGCCGTCGACGGCGAAGCCGAGCAACTGGCCCGACTGGAGGTCCAGGAGGCGGGCCACACGCTCGGCAACGCCCGCTGGGAAGCGGCCAACGTCCGTGATCTGCTCGACTACGCGGCCGGGGGAGTGGAACGGCTCACCGGCCGGCAGATCCCGGTGCCCGGCGGACTCGACATCACGCTCCTCGAACCCCTCGGTGTCATCGGCGTCATCGCACCGTGGAACTTCCCGCTGCCGATCGCCGCCTGGGGTGTCGCCCCCGCCCTCGCCGCAGGCAACGCCGTACTCCTCAAACCCGCCGAGACCACCCCGCTCACCGCCCTGCGACTGGCCGGGATCGCCCTGGACGCAGGGCTTCCGGAACACCTGCTCCAGGTGCTGCCGGGCGCGGGCGACGTGACGGGCGATGCCATGGTCGAGCATCCCGGCATCGCCAAGATCGTCTTCACCGGCTCCACCCGGGTCGGCAGGCACATCATGGCCAAGTGCGCCGCCCGGGTGAAGCGGCTCACCCTCGAACTCGGCGGCAAGAGCCCCAACATCGTCTTCGCCGACGCCGACATCGAGGCCGCCGCGGCCGCCGCACCCATGGCGTTCCTGGACAACGCGGGGCAGGACTGCTGCGCCCGCACCCGCATCCTGGTCCAGCGATCCGCGTACGACCGCTTCCTGGAACTCCTCGCCCCCGCGATCGAATCGGTCGTCGTGGGCGACCCGTTCGACGAGAACACCCAGATGGGCCCCCTGATCTCCCGGGCGCAGCTGGAACGGGTCCGCAGCTACGTCCCCGAGGACGCGACCGCCCTCAGCGGCAAGGCACCCGAAGGCCCCGGGTTCTGGTTCCCGCCGACCGTCTTCACCGACGCCCGCCCGGACTCACCCGTCGCCACCGAAGAGGTCTTCGGACCGGTCGCCGTCGTCCTGCCCTTCGACGACGAGGCCGACGCCGTCCGGCTCGCCAACGCCACGGAGTACGGCCTGGCCGGCTCTGTCTGGACCCGTGACGTGGGCCGCGCGCTGCGCGTCTCGCAGGCGGTCCGGGCCGGAAACCTCTCCGTCAACTCCCACTCCAGTGTCCGCTACTGGACCCCGTTCGGCGGCTACGGGCAATCCGGACTCGGTCGCGAACTCGGCCCAGACGCGCTCGCCGCATTCACCGAGACCAAGAACGTCTTCTTCAGTACGGAGGCCTGAGCCCGCATGACCACCACCGACAGCGAGAACATCTGCCGCCGCCTGGTCGGCCGCACCGCCGTCATCACCGGAGCCGCCAGTGGCATCGGCCTCGCCACCGCACGCCGCCTGGCGGCGGAGGGCGCGAACGTCGTCTGCGGGGACATCGACGAGAACGCGGGCAAGGCCGCGGCCGAGGAGGTCGGCGGCACCTTCGTACGCGTGGACGTCACCGACCCGGAACAGGTCGAGGCGCTCTTCAGGACCGCCTTCGACACCTACGGTTCCGTCGACATCGCCTTCAACAACGCGGGCATCTCCCCGCCCGACGACGACTCCATCCTCACCACCGGCCTGGAGGCGTGGAAGCGCGTCCAGGACGTCAATCTGACCTCCGTCTACCTCTGCTGCAAGGCCGCCCTGCCCTACATGCGCCGCCAGGGCCGCGGCTCGATCATCAACACCGCGTCCTTCGTCGCGATCATGGGAGCCGCCACCAGCCAGATCTCGTACACCGCGTCCAAGGGCGGCGTCCTCGCCATGTCCCGCGAACTCGGCGTGCAGTTCGCCCGCGAGGGCATCCGGGTCAACGCGCTGTGCCCGGGACCGGTCAACACCCCGCTGCTCCAGGAACTGTTCGCCAAGGATCCGGAACGCGCGGCCCGCAGGCTGGTGCACATCCCGGTCGGCCGCTTCGCCGAGGCAACGGAGATCGCGGCGGCGGTCGCCTTCCTCGCGAGCGACGACTCCTCGTTCGTCAACGCCACCGACTTCCTCGTCGACGGGGGCATCTCCGGCGCGTACGTCACACCCCTCTAGCCACTGTTGTGGCCGGAAAGGTTCCGGCAAACCTTTCCGGCCACAGCACCAGACCCTTCCGCGCGAAGCGGCCGAAGCAGGCCGACAGGGGCTCGAACGGCCCCTGTCGGCGGCGGAAACCCGGCGTGGGGGGATGAGCGACGCGACACCGCCCGGGTATCGCCGGCCGCGACGCCGGGCACCGGTCCGGCCGATCGACGACGGCCGGACGAGCGGCGGCGTCGGAGTTCCGTGGCGCCCTGGCCCCGGCCGGGGACCCCGGCTCAGAGAAACGTACGGCCCTCGCCCCGGTACGTCGGCACGGCCGCCGTCACACGGTCGCCCTCGATCAGCTGCAACTCGTCGAAACGCTCGCACAGTTCACCGGCCTTCGCATGCCGGAACCACACCTTGTCACCGATCAGCAGATCGTCGGCCGGGGCACCGAGCAGCGGGGTCTGCACCTCGCCCGGCCCCTCCTGCCCGTCGTAGCACAGCCCCTCCGGCAGATACGGGACCGGCAGCCGGTCCGCGCCCGCGGGCCCGGACGCCGGGTAGCCGCCCCCGAGGACCGTCACCATACCCACACCCGGCCGGCGCACCACCGGCTGGGCGAACAGCGCCGCCGGACGCGCCGTGAACGACGTGTAGTTGTCGAACAGCCGCGGTACGTAGAGCCCGGAGCCGGCCGCGATCTCGGTCACCGCGCGCTCCGCCGCCGTGTGCTGGACGCTGCCGGTGCCACCGCCGTTCACGAACTCCAGGTCCGGTGCCACCGCCCGCACCGCCCGCACCACCTCGGCCCGCCGGACAGCCAGCTCCCTGCGGCCCGTGGCCTGCATCAGCCGGATCGCCCGGGAGCGCAGCGGCCGGCCCGCGACCGAGTCGCCGACCCCGGCGATGTGCCCCTCGTACGCCATCAGACCCACCAGCCGGAAACCGGGCCTGCGCGCCACCGAGCGTGCCAGCTCGGCCAGTTGGGCGGGGGAGCGCAGCGGTGAGCGCAGGGCGCCGATCCTGACCCGGCCGCCGAGCAGCCGCAACGAGGTGTCCAGCTCCAGGCAGACCCGGATCTCCTCGCGGCCACCGGCCCGCGCCGCGTCGATCAGCTCCAGCTGCGCGTGGTCGTCGACCATCACCGTCACGGCGGCGGCCAGCTTCGGGTCGGCGGCGAGCTCCGCGAAGGCGGCCCGGTCGGCCGACGGATAGGCCAGCAGCACGTCCTCGAAACCGGCCCGCGCCAGCCACAGCGACTCGGCCAGCGTGAACGACATGATCCCCGCGAAGCCGGGCCGCGCGAGCACCCGCTCCAGCAGGGCCCGGCAGCGCACCGACTTGCTCGCCACCCGGATCGGCTTCCCGGCGGCCCGGCGCACGAGATCGTCGGCGTTGGCGTCGAACGCGTCCAGATCGACGATGGCGATCGGGGCGTCCAGATGGGCGGTGGCCCGGTCGTAGCGGGTCCGGTCAGCGGCGCGCGCAGTCATGGCCGCAGCTTGCCAGACGTCCGTACCGCTGGGTAGGGGGATGATCTGCGCAGATCGTCCAGGGGCGCGGCGTCCCGCTCCCGCAGGGGCCGTTGCACCCCGTAGAGTGACGGGCACGCGGCAACCAACGGGCCTGCCTGTGACGTCGATCCGCGCACGGTACGGAACAGGACCAGGGGGGCGGATGAGTACCGAGGCGCAACGTGCTCCTGTCCCGCCCCGCCCCACGACCCCGCCGCCACCGATGGCCGCACACCCGGCGCGGCGTCCTGCCGACACCTCGGCCGCCGCCTCGCCCCTTCCGCCGCGTCCCGGGACCCCGCCGCCCGGAGAGCCGACGCCGAACCCCGGTCCGGCGGTGCCCGTGGTCCCGGCCGCCCCGGCGCCGCACTCCGCGCCTCGGCCACCGCAGCCGGAGCAGCAGCCGGATCAGCCGGCGCCGCCTCAGGAGCCGCGACCGGTGGTGACACCTCAGGCGCCGCCCGCTGCCGGAGCGCCGCCCGTGGAGACGACGACCCGGCTGCGGCCCGTTCCCCCGGTCCCCTCATCCGCCGTTCCCTCCGCCGCCCCGCCCCACCCCGGGCAGCCGCCCGCCCCGACCCGCCGGCGGCCCGTCGGTGCCGTGGACCTCACCCCGCCCCCGGGTGCGGGGGCACCACCGACCGGGCCGACGCACCTCCCGCACGCGTACCAGCAGCCTCGGCAGCACCCGTACGGCCACCCGCCGCCCGAGACCCCCGTCGAGACCACGACCCGGCTGCGCCCGATCCGTACCCGCCACCCCCTCAGGACCGCGACCGCCGCCGCCTGTGTGGTGCTCGGGCTCGGACTGATCGGCGGCGCGGCCACCGGCGCCTGGCTGACCAGTGATTCCTCGGCCGACCCCGCCGCCCACAGCGCCTACACCGTGGGCCGCTCGGCCTGGCACAGCGTCCCCGTGGACACGCTCTTCCCGCGCACGCTGGCAGGTGACGGAGCGGGGCCCGGCGGTGCCGACCGGGTCTGGACCCGCGTCGCCGTCGCCCCGGACGGCGGCTGCGCTTCGGCCCTGGACCCGCTGTTGGCCGGGACCCTCGCCCCCGTCGGGTGCGAGCGCATGCTCCGGGCCACCTACACCGACGCCACCACCAGCAGCGTCACCACGGTGGGGGTGATCTTCACCGAGGGGGACACCGAGGCCATGAGGGCGCTGAGCACCCGCTTCACCGACCAGCACCTCGACCGGCGCGCGGATCTGATGCCCCGTGCGTACCCCGTCGAGGACACGGTCGCCGCCGGATTCGGCGACCGGCAGCGTGCCAGCTGGACCATCCACGTACTGACCGAGGTCCCCGTCGTCGTGTTCGCCGTCTCCGGATTCGCCGACGGCCGCACGGTCCCCGATCCGCAGCCCGCCGCCGGGGCCATGGCCGCGAACGCCACCACGGCCGCCGCCCAGGCCGGACTCGGTCACGAGGCCAAGGGAATCGCCGACCGGATCGAGCGCGGCCTGCGCCGGACCGTCACCGACCTCACGGAGCAGCCGGAATGAGCCGCCGCACGCGCCGCCGCGTCCTGGGCGCCGTCTGTGCCGCCACCACGTTCGCGCTCCTGCCCGCGGTGCCGGCCAGGGCCGATGCCATCCGGGACCAGCAGTGGGGCCTTCAGGCACTCCACACCGATCAGGCCTGGCGGACCACCAAGGGCCGGGGAATCACCGTCGCCGTCGTCGACACCGGGGTCGACGGCAGCCTTGCCGACCTGGCGGGCCAGGTGCTGCCCGGCAGGGACATGATCGGCTTCGGGGCCGGCCGGGGCGACCGCTCCTGGGCCCGGCACGGCACCGCGATGGCGGGGATCATCGCAGGTCACGGCCATGGTGACGGACACGGCGACGGCGTCCTGGGCATCGCGCCGGAGGCGAAGATCCTTCCGGTCCGGGTGATCCTCGAAGCCTCCGACCCCTCCCGCGCTAAGGCCCGGGAGTCCCGGGGCACGGCCCTCGCCGACGGCATCCGCTGGGCCGCCGACCACGGCGCCGACGTCATCAACCTCTCGCTCGGCGACGACAGCGAGTCGGCCCACCCCGAACCGGGCGAGGACGCCGCTGTCCAGTACGCGCTGAAGAAGGGTGCCGTCGTCGTCGCCTCGTCGGGCAACGGGGGCGAGAAGGGCGACCACATCTCGTACCCCGCCGCCTATCCCGGCGTGATAGCGGTCGCCGCCGTCGACCGGTACGGCACCCACGCCGCGTTCTCCACCCGCCGCTGGTACGCGACCGTCAGCGCCCCCGGAGTGGACATCGTCGTCGCCGCCCCCGACCGCCAGTACTACGTGGAGTGGGGCACCTCCGCCGCCGCCGCGTTCGTCTCGGGCGCGGTCGCGCTGGTCCGCGCCGCGCACCCGGGACTGACCCCCGCCCAGATCAAGCGCCTGCTCACGGACACGGCCCGCAGCGCCCCCGCGTCCGGCCGGGACGACGCCCGGGGATACGGCATCGTCGACCCCGCCGCGGCGATCAGGGCCGGGGCCGCGCTCCGTCCGGCCGGCCTGCGTGCCGAGTCCGCCGAGGCCGGATACCGGAAGCGGTACTTCGGCGCCGGCCCCACCCCCGAGCGCCATGACAGCGGCCCCGCGGGCTGGCTCGCCCCCGCCGCGGGCGGTCTCGGAGCGGTCCTGCTGGCACTGGCCGTGGTGCTGTGGCGAGGCAGGAGCGGCAGACCGGCCACCGTACGGCGCTGAACGCGGCACCGCCTCGCCTGTTCACCGAGCGGCGTCGAGCACATCCACCGCCGCTTTCGCCACCGACTCGACGAGCGCGATGCCCGTCTCCTTCGTCCGCTGCCCGCCCGAGAGCACCGCCACCAGATAGGTGCGGCCGTCCGCCCGCACCTGTCCGATGCTGTTGATGTCCCACAGCCCGGTCGACGTCCGGGGCATCCAGCCGTTCTTCAGGGCCCAACTGCTGCCCGCCGCCGACACCCCCCACTGCTGGTCGGCCTCGACCCGTCCCATCAGCCCCTGCAGATAAGTGCGGGAACCCTCGCTCAGCTCCGATTCCGTACCGAACACCGCTTTCAGCAAAGCCAGTTGATCCGCCGCCGTGGTCCGGGTCAGCCCCCATGCGCCCGCCGCCGTCGTCCCGGTCAGGCCCAGACGTTCATTGGCCGCGTCGAGTGCATCCGCCCCGCCGATCGCCCGCAGCAGCGCGGTGGCGGAGGCATTGTCACTCCACTCGATCATGGCGGTCGCGTAGCCGCGCTCGCCTGCGGTGAGTGCACGCTTCTCGTCCTGGGTCCTGAGCAACAGCGCCGCGAGTATGTCGACCTTGACGATGCTGGCGGTGTCGTACGCCCCGTCCCCGTAGACCGCCCGCGCCCCGCTCCCGGTGTCCAGCACCGCGACGGACACCTCCACGTCACCCACGTCGGTCAGCAGCGGCTCCACCGCCGCGGCCAGCGCCGCGTCGAGATCCACCGTCGGCTCCTCACTCGTCGTTGCCGCGGCCGGGGTGCTCCCGGCGGCCGGTACGGACGATACGGACGCCGAGGCGCGGGGAGCGTGATCCGACGACCGGCCGGCCAGACAGATGCCACCCGCGGCCGAACCCGCCAGCAGAAGAACGGCCGTCACGGCTGCGGACAGGGCGGAGCTGCGGAATCTACTTCGGGACATGCCCCGGACGTTAGGAACGGCACCTGGGAACCGGCTGAGTCCGACCTGTTGCCACGGCAAGAAACCCCCGGTTGCCAGGGTAAGAAACCCCCGGTTGCCACGCCAGGAATCCCCACGCACTACGCTCGCCCTGTGGCGCAGAAGAACATTCCGGACCCCGGTTACTCCGACGACGACGGCACGGCTGATCCGGCCCTGAGCGCGGCGCTGGCCGCGTGGGCCGAGGACCGGAAGGCCGTCGGCCCGGTCCTCGAAGCACTCAAGGGCACCCGGCTCCTGGTCCCCGTCGTCGCCGTGCTCGGGGAAGTGGAGGAGGACGAGAACGGGCTGCGTCGCGAGAAGACCAGCGACATGGCCGTCCCCACCCTTCAGGCGGGAGACCGCCGGGCCCTGCCCGCCTTCACCTCGACCGACTCGCTGGCCCGCTGGGATCCGCAGGCCCGTCCCGTCGCCGTGCCCCTGCACCAGGCACTGCAGGCCGCCGCGCACGAGAAGGCGGACACGGTCGTCCTCGATCTCGCCGGCCCGGTGGCCTTCGAGCTGACCGGTTCCGCCCTGCTCGCCCTCGCCGAGGGCCGCACCAGCGCCGATCCGCTGGACGACCCCGCGGTCACCTCGGCGGTGCGGCAGGCGGTCGCCGCGGAACCCGCGGTGCTCCGCGCCCACCTCGGTCCCGGGCGGGCGGACGGCACCCTCGCGCTCGTGCTCGCACCCGACGCGGACCCCGCCGACGCCGCCCGGCGGGTCGCGGAACGGCTGGCGGCCGATGAGGTCCTGCGCGCGCGCCTCGTGCGCGGCCTGGACCTGGCGCTGCTCCCGGCCGATGCGGCCGCGCCCGGTGAGGCCCTGTTCACGCGCTGACGGCCCGGTCCGTCCTGCGCGTACGGATACACGCGTCGACCGGTGTACGGACGGCGGTCTCCTGCCGGAGGGCTCTTCGGCCCCGGCAGGTGCCGGGGCCGAGGACGACGACGGCCGTGGACCCGGGCCCGGGACGGGCAGGGGCCCACGGCCGTGGAACGTCGTGGAGCAGTACGGACGAGCGGGGCTCAGCCGAAGACGGGACCCGTGTACTTCTCCCCGGGACCCTGGCCGGGCTCGTCCGGAACGAGCGACGCCTCGCGGAACGCGAGCTGCAGGGACTTCAGGCCGTCACGCAGCGGAGCCGCGTGGAACGAGCTGATCTCGGTGGTGCTGGCGTCCAGCAGGCCGGCCAGCGCGTGCACCAGCTTGCGGGCCTCGTCGAGGTCCTTGTGCTCGTCGCCGTCCTCGGTCAGTCCGAGCTTCACGGCCGCGGCGCTCATCAGATTGACCGCGACCGTCACGATCACCTCGACCGCGGGCACCTCCGCGATGTCGCGGGCCATGTCGTCGAAGCCGGGGGAATCGGTGGTGGGGGTCGCGTCACTCATGAGCCATACGATAGGCCCCCTGCGGCGCCTCCCTGTCTGCGGGAGCCGCGAGCGGTAGCCGGTTAGCGCCCGCCCGGGGGAGCTGCTAACCTTGTGTAACGACCGGCTGGGCAGCTATGTGCCCGGCCCACAAGTGGAGGCTCCGATCTCCCACCTGGCTGTCCTTGTCGGACAGCGGGTCACCGGTCAGGTGGCGCCCATCGTTCCGTACGGACGATGGAGCCACCCGATGCGCCCCGCGGTTGACCGCGGCGGTGTTCCGGTTGTTCCAGGAGCCCCGCCTGTGTCCCGTCCGGGGCATTTTTCTTGGCCTGGTGCGGTTGGTCTGACGAAACAGACGTTACGTGGCTGTCCGCCAGACGGCCGCGTGGTGCTACCGAGGAGGATCCATCAGCGCCGAGCCCCGCATCAACGACCGGATTCGCGTGCCCGAGGTGCGACTTGTCGGTCCCAGCGGCGAGCAGGTCGGGATTGTTCCGCTTGCCAAGGCCCTGGAACTCGCACAGGAGTACGACCTCGACCTGGTCGAGGTGGCGGCGACCGCCCGTCCGCCCGTGTGCAAGCTCATGGACTACGGGAAGTTCAAGTACGAGTCGGCCATGAAGGCCCGTGAGGCGCGCAAGAACCAGGCGCACACGGTCATCAAGGAGATGAAGCTCCGGCCGAAGATCGACCCGCACGACTATGACACCAAGAAGGGTCACGTCGTCCGGTTCCTCAAGCAGGGCGACAAGGTCAAGATCACGATCATGTTCCGTGGTCGTGAGCAGTCCCGCCCTGAACTGGGCTTCCGACTGCTCCAGCGTCTCGCTTCGGACGTGGAGGAACTCGGCTTCATCGAGTCCAACCCGAAGCAGGACGGCCGGAACATGATCATGGTTCTGGGCCCGCACAAGAAGAAGACCGAAGCCATGGCCGAGGCCCGCGAGGCCCAGGCCGCCCGCAAGGCGGGGCGTCAGGGATCCACCCCGGACGCCGAGGCCGCGGGTGAGGCTGCCCCGCAGCCCGAGGCTTCGGCCGAGACACCTTCCGAGGCGTGACCTCAGGGGGCCGCCATCCAGGCGGCCCCGGGTCCCCCCGGAATTCCCACCAAGATCTGACGCCCCTGCTGTCCGGTGCCCGCACCGAGAGGGGCGCCACTGACGAGGAGAGAACGGCGCGATGCCGAAGAACAAGACGCACAGCGGTGCCAGCAAGCGCTTCAAGATCACCGGCTCCGGCAAGGTGCTCCGTGAGCGCGCCGGCAAGCGCCACCTTCTTGAGCACAAGTCGTCCAAGAAGACCCGCTCGCTGACCGGCACGGTCGAGCTGGCCCCGGCCGACGCCAAGAAGGTCAAGAAGCTTCTCGGCAAGTGAGGCCGAAGCCTCCGGTGAATCCGGGGGCGGCGACCTCGACCAGACCGGGACCAATTCGTTTCCGGGCCGTGTGAGTCCAACCACGGCCCCGCTACAAGGAGTTAAAAAGTGGCACGCGTCAAGCGGGCAGTAAACGCTCACAAGAAGCGCCGGGCAATCCTCGAGCAGGCCAGCGGTTACCGGGGCCAGCGCTCCCGCCTGTACCGCAAGGCGAAGGAGCAGGTCACCCACTCCCTCGTCTACAACTACAACGACCGCAAGAAGCGCAAGGGCGACTTCCGTCAGCTGTGGATCCAGCGCATCAACGCCGCTGCCCGCCAGAACGGCATGACGTACAACCGCCTCATCCAGGGTCTGAAGGCCGCCAACATCGAGGTGGACCGCAAGATCCTGGCCGAGCTCGCGGTCAACGACGCCAACGCGTTCGCCGCCCTCGTCGAGGTCGCCCAGAAGGCCCTCCCGAGCGACGTCAACGCCCCGAAGGCCGCCTGATCCAGGTCGCACTTCTTGGCTTCTGAGCCGGACCCGCAGGCGCTCGTCGTCTGCGGGTCCGGTGCGTTGCAGGACGTGTTCCGTACGTCCGTCACCTCCGTACCCGTCACCACCCCCGTACGCAGAGAGGCTCGCCGCCGACCATGGGCACCCCCGAACTGATCTCCCCGCGATCGCCGCGCGTCACCGCCGCCCGGCGGCTGGCCAAGCGCAATTTCCGCGGCAAGGAGCGCAGGTTCATCGCCGAGGGGCCGCAGGCCGTGCGCGAGGCCGCCGAGCACCGCGGCGACGACGGCCGGGCGACGCTGATCGAGCTGTTCGCCACCGTCGAGGCGGCCGAGCGGTACGCCGACATCGTCGAAGCCGCCCACGCGGCCGGTGCCCGGGTGCACCTGGCGGACACGGATGTGCTCGCCGATGTGTCGCAGACCGTCACCCCGCAGGGCCTGATCGGTGTCTGCCACTTCCTCGACTCGCCGTTCGAGGCCATCCTCGCCGCGAAGCCGAAACTGGTCGCCGTCCTCGCCCACGTACGCGATCCCGGGAACGCCGGTACGGTGCTGCGCTGCGCCGACGCCGCGGGAGCCGACGCCGTCGTGCTCACGGACGCCTCGGTCGATCTCTACAACCCCAAGTCCGTCCGGGCCTCGGTCGGCTCGCTCTTCCATCTGCCGGTCGCCGTCGGCGTCCCGGTCGAGCAGGCCGTCCAGGGGCTGCGGGAGGCGGGCGTCCGGATCCTCGCCGCCGACGGTGCGGGTGACGACGACCTCGACGACGAGCTCGACGCGGGGACCATGGGCGGGCCGACCGCCTGGGTCTTCGGCAACGAGGCCTGGGGCCTGCCGGAGGAGACCCGGGAGCTGGCCGACGCCGTGGTACGGGTGCCGATCCACGGCAAGGCGGAGAGCCTCAATCTGGCGACGGCGGCGGCCGTCTGTCTGTACGCCTCCGCACGCGCCCAGCGCCCGCGCGGTTAGGGCCTCTCGTCGGATCACACCGGGGCCGTCCGGCCCGCCCGTTCACGATCCCTCGGCCGAGTCCTGCATGACTCGTCCACAGCCTCCCGGGACACCCCTCAGTCCGCGGCCGCGGTCCTGGCTCGCAGGGCCACCGCGACCAGTGCCGCGTCGTCGGGGCGGCGGACGTCTCGGCCGGTCAGCTCGTGGAAGCGGGCGAAGCGGTGCTGAACCGTGTTGCGGTGGCAGTACAGCGCTGCCGCGGTGTCCGCGATGGAGCCGCTGCCGCGCAGATGCTCGGTGACGGTCTCCAGCAGGCGCGCCGCCTCCGAGGCCGACACCTCGGGAGCGTCGAGACCGCCCAGGACGTCGGCGGCCAGATCCGTGCCGAAGTCCCCCGCCCGCCGCACCAGCACATCCAGCCAGCTGTCCTCCAGCAGCCTCGGTGAACGGGCGCCCGGCGGCAGCATCTGCGCCGTCGCGATGGCCAGCACGGCCGCTCTGGGGACCGCCGCGAGTCCGCTCGTCTGCGGCGAGACACCGCACGGCGTGGACGCGAGCCGGACCAGCACCGACTGCCACGTGGTGCGCCGGCCCAGTTCCACCACCAGCACCGCGTCCCCGCCGACCGCCTGGTACTGCACCGGAGCACCCGCCGCGCGCAGCGCCGTCGCGGCCAGGTGCAGCCCCGAACCCTCCGCTGCCGGCGCCGCCGCGCACAGAAAGGTGCCCGCGCCGTCGAAACCGAGGGCCAACGCCGCGTTCCGTACCACCGTGGGGTTGTGGCCCTCGCTCTCCAGCAGCCGGGAGAACCACATCCGCCGCTCGTCCTCCTGGCGTCGGCCCATCTCCAGAACCGTGCGCTGATACGCCGTCATGATGCCTGTGACATGGGACTCGACGGCCTCCCACACGTGGTAGGCGGACGTCACCAGCTCCGCCATGTCGGACTCGTCCGCCCGCTGGACCAAGGCCGCCCACACCACCCGGAAGTCCAGCCGGGCGGCTTCCAGCAGCGAGTCCAGCGGGACACCCTGGCGGGCCCGCTGCTCACCCACGCGCTGCGACACCCCCGCGATGTGCGCGGGCACCGGCAGCTGCGCCACCGTCCGCAGCAGCAGCTCGAACGCCTGCCAGGCGGAGCTGCGGAAATCGGCGTCCGGCACCCGGTCCGCATAGGCGCTGCGGACCGGGTTGATCATCTCCATCCACTGGCCGATCAGCCCGTCGATGTTGTCCAGACACTGGCCCGCGAGCTCCGCGATCCGACGGGACGGGGCTGGGAATTCGGAAACCGGGGTGTGCATATGACCAATGTAAGGGGCTGTACGGGTGATGTTTCGACGTTGGATTTGTGCTCGTTGCCCTCGAAGCTGAGGCAACCCGGAAACCCCTTCCGGGACCCGCCGCATTCAGGGAGGTCCTGGCAGTGCATCTGACGCCTCGCGAGCAGGAGCGTCTCCAGCTGTTCACCGTCGCCGAACTGGCCCGCCGTCGCAGGGCGCGCGGCAGGCGGCTGAACACGCCGGAGGCCATCGCCCTGATCTGCGACGAGGTGCTGGAAGCCGCCTGGGACGGGCTCGGTCTGGACGAGGTGATCGAGGTGGGCCGCTCCGTGCTCACCGAGGCCGAGGTGATGGACGGCGTGGCCGACATCGTCACCACCGTGCAGGTCGAGGCGCTCTTCCCCAGCGGCACCGCCCTCGTCGCCGTCGACCGGCCGATCGGCCCGGGGAGCCCGGACACCGCGCCGGGTGCCGTCAGGACCGCCCCCGACCCGGTGCGGATCAACGAGGGGCGCCCACGCACCGTCCTCACCCTCCGCAACACCGGCGACCGCACGGTGTTCATCTCCTCGCACTATCCGCTGCACGAGGTGAACGAGGCCCTGGAGCTGGACCGGGAAGCGGCTCGGGGGCTGCGGCTGGACATCGCCGCCGGCACCGCGCTGGCCTTCGAACCGGGGGAGTCCCGGGAGGTCTCGCTGATCCCCCTCTCCCGCCACCCGCAGCACGCCCAGTCCGAGGAGCCGCGCGCATGACCAGCATCGACCGCCGTACGTACAACGCCCTGTACGGGCCGACCACCGGTGACCGCATCCGGCTCGGCGACACCTCCCTCTGGGTCGAGGTGGAGGCCGACGACGGCACCCCCGGCGACGAACTGCTCGGCGGCTGCGGCAAGACCGTACGCGACGGACTGCTCGCCTCCCCGCGCTCCGACCGGGACTCCGCCCTGGACATGGTGGTGGCCGGAGTCGTCCTCATGGACCCGGTTCTCGGCGTACGCAAGACCGACATCGGCATCAAGGACGGCCGGATCGTCTCCGTCGGCGGCGTCGGCAACCCGGACGTGATGCCGGTCGAGTACGCCATCGACTCGCACACCTCGGTCGTCCCCGGCGAGGGACTGATCGCCACCCCCGGGATCGTGGACAGCCATGTCCATCTCTCCTCGCCCGACGTGGCGCCCGCGGCGCTCGCGGCCGGAGTCACCACGCTCGTCGGCATGGGTCTCGGCGGTGTCTGGGAGATCGGCTGCAATCCGGCCCACAATCTGCACACCCTGATGAGCTCCTGGCAGGGCACCCCGCTCAACATCGCCTTCCTGGCGCGCGGTTCGTCCAGCTCGCGCACCCTGCTCGACGAGTCCGTGCTCGCCGGGGCCGGCGGCTTCAAGATCCATGAGGACTTCGGGGCCACCCCGCGCATCATCGACAACTGCCTCGACACCGCCGAGGCCGCCGATCTGCCGGTCGCCCTGCACACCGACTCCATGAACGAGTCCGGCTATCTGCGCGACACCATCGGCTCCACCCGGGGCCGGACCGTGCACGCGTACCACGTGGAGGGTGGCGGGGGGCACCCCGATCTGCTGGAGATCCTCTCCGAGCCGAACATCCTGCCGTCCTCCACCACGCCGACCATCCCGTACACCCCGAACACCGTCGGGGAGCTCTTCCCGATGACGATGACCGTGCACCGGCAGAACCACCACTGCGCCAGCGACATCGAGATCTCCAAGGGCCGTATCCGCGCCCACGCCATCGCCGCCGAGAACGCCCTGCACGACCTCGGTGCGATCTCCATCGTCAATTCCGACTCCATGGGTATGGGCCGCATAGCCGAGACCGTCCGCCGCACCTGGCAGCTCGCCCATCTCCAGGCCCTGGCGGCCGGCGAGGGCGGCGTGGAGCACCGCGCCAACGAGCGGGCCCTGCGCTATCTCGCCAAGATCACGCTCAACCCGGCGATCGCCCACGGCCTCGCGCACGAGGTCGGCACCGCCCAGGCGGGGCGCCTCGCGGACCTGGCGCTCTGGCACCCGGCGTACTTCGGGTCGAAGCCGGAGCTGGTCATCAAGGCCGGATTCGTGGCCTGGGGCAACACGGGGTCCGGCTCGGGATCGACCCGGCTGACCCAGCCCCGTACGTATCGGCCCTACTTCGGCGCCCTCGGCCAGGCGCCCGCACGGCTCTCCCGGATCTTCGTCGCCGAGGCCGCGCTGGCGGACCGGGCCGCCCGCGCGGCGTTGCCCAAGGGACTCAGCTACGCGCCGATCCGCGGCTCCCGCGGCCTCACCCGCGCGGACATGCTCCACAACACCGCGACCCCGCACGTCCTGGTGCCCCGCGAACCGGCACCCGTCCTGGTCGACGGCGTCCCCACCGGAACCCCCGCCGCCGACGCCGTGCCGCTCGCCCAGCTGCACCACCTCGCCTGAGCCCGAAAGCCTCGAACCCGAAAGACCCCCGCCCGTGAAACTCGATCTGCTGGTCCGCAACGCGAACATCCTGACCCTCGACGACGCCCGGCCCACCGCCCGCACCCTCGGCGTCCTGCACGGCCGCATCGTCGGGCTCGACGAGGAGGTCGAGCACCTCCCCGCCGCACGGATCCTCGACGCGGGCGGCGCCACGGTCGTGCCCGGCTTCAACGACGCGCACTGCCACACCGCGTGGTTCGGCCTCACCCTCACGCAACTGGACGTCTCCGGGGCGCGGACCCTCGACGAGGTGTACGAGGCCGTGGCCGCGTACGCCGCAGGGCTGCCCCAGGACGCCTGGGTCATCGGCGCCGGACTCGACCACAACCGGACCGGCGGGCGCTACCCGCACCGCGAGGCCCTCGACCGGGCCGCGGGCGGCCGACGGGTGTGGCTGAAACACACGTCCGGCCACGCCTGCGTCGTCAACACCCCGGTATTGCGGCTCGCCGGCATCCTGGCCGACGGCTTCACCGACCCGGACGGCGGCGTCGTCTCCCGGGACGAGGACGGCCGGCCCGACGGGCTCCTGGAGGAGACCGCCCAGCGCCTCGTGCAGCGGCACGTGCTTCCGTACCCCGTGGAGACCGTCGCCGACGCCGTCGGCGCCGCCACCCGCCACTACCTCACCGAAGGCATCACCAGCTTCACCGAGGCAGGAATCGGCGGCGGCTGGATCGGCCACACCCCCGTCGAACTCGCGGCGTACCAGCTCGCCCGCGACACCGGCAGGCTCCACACCCGTGCCCAGCTGATGGCCGCCTCCGACGTCCTGCACCCGTTGGTCTCGCACGCCGACGACGGCATCGGCCTCGGACTCGACCTGGGGATGCGCACCGGCTTCGGCGACGACCGGCTCTCCCTCGGACCGGTCAAGATCTTCCTCGACGGCTCCCTGCTCGGCCGCACCGCAGCCGTCACCGAACCCTTCTGCGGCTGCCCGCACAACGAGGCGGAGGCGGCGAATCCCACCGGATACCTCCAGAACGACGCCGACACCATGACCGGGATCGTCGTCGCCGCGCACCGATCCGGCTGGACCGTCGCCGCCCACGCCATCGGCGACCGGGCCGTCGACCTCGCACTCGACGCATTCGCCCGCGCCCAGCGTGAACTCCCGCGCCCCGGCGTGCACCATCGCATCGAGCATGCCGGAGTGGTCCGCCCCGACCAGCTCGGCCGGTTCGCCGAACTGGGCGTGGTCCCCGTACCGCAGCACAACTTCCTGCCGCCGTTCGGCGATGCCATGGCCGAGTCGCTCGGTGCCCGGCGCACCGCCTGGTCCTATCGGCTGCGCTCGCTGCTCGACCTCGGGCTGCCGGTACCCGGCAGCTCCGACCGGCCCGTCGCCCCCGGCGCCCCGCTGCCCGCCATCCAGGCCATGGTCCTGCGGCGTACCGGCTCGGGCGCCGTCTACGGACCCGACGAGCGCGTCCCGGTCCTCGACGCGCTGCGCGCCTGGACCGAGGGCTCCGCCCGTGCCACCGGCTTCGGCGACCACAAGGGACGCCTCGTCCCCGGGTACCTCGCCGACCTCACGATCCTCGACGCCGACCCGCTCCGCACCGATCCCGACCGGATCGGCTCGCTCCAGGTCCTCGCGACCGTCGTCGACGGCGATCCCGTCCACGACCCGCACGGCCTCGCGGCCCAGGCCGCCACCCGCACCCCCGCACAGCCCGTTCCCCCGTCCCCTCAAGGCCACCAGGCCCTCCGTCCCCAGGAGAACGTGTGAGCTCGCCCGACATCAAGGACATCCGGCGACTGCTGATCGCCGCCTTCACCGGCACCGCTCTGGAGTGGTACGACTACTTCCTCTACGGCACCGCCGCCGCCCTGGTCTTCAACCGGCTCTTCTTCCCCGAGCTGGACCCCGCCGTGGGCACCATCGCGTCCTTCGTCACCTTCGCCGTGGGCTTCGTCGCCCGCCCCATCGGCGCGGCCGTTTTCGGCCACATCGGCGACCGGTACGGCCGCAAGGTCGCCCTGATCATCACCGTGGTGATGATGGGCGTCACCACCGGCTGCATCGGCCTGCTGCCCAGCTACGCCACCATCGGCATCTGGGCCCCCGTGCTCCTCGCACTCCTCCGCTTCCTGCAGGGCATCTCGGTCGGCGGTGAGTGGAGCGGCGCCATGCTGCTCACACTGGAGCACACCCCGAAGGAGAAGCACGGCAGCTACTCCTCGATCCCTCAGCTCGGCTCGCCCGTCGGCACCCTGATCTCGTCCGGCGCGTTCGCCCTCGTCGGGATGCTGCCCGACGACGCGTTCTACTCCTGGGGCTGGCGTCTGCCGTTCCTCGCCGCGTTCCCGCTCCTCGGCTTCGCGCTCTACATGCGGCTGCGGATCGAGGAGTCGCCGGTCTTCCACGCGATGCTCGCCGACGCCGAGAAGAACGGCCCGAAGCCCGCACCGCTCATCGAGGCGTTCCGCCGCACCTGGGGCCGCATGATCATCGGCATCGGCGCGGCCCTGCTCGGTGTCGGCGGCTTCTTCCTGATGACCACGTTCATCATTTCGTACGGCACCGACGAGCTGGGCATCGACAAGTCCGTGATGCTGAACGCCACCGTCATCGGCTCGGTCGTCGAGATCATCGTGCTCGTCGTGGCGGGGCGGATCGCCGACCGGATCGGCGCCTGGACGGTCTGTGCCATCGGCGGCCTCGTCACGATGGCCGTCGCCTTCCCGGCCTTCTGGCTCGTCGACACCGGCAAGCCCGCACTGGTCTACCTGGGAGTGGGGCTCGGGATCGGGGCGCTCTCCATCCCGTACGCCCCCATCGGCGCCGTGGTCTCCGGCATGTTCCCCGAGGCGTTCCGCTACAGCGCCGTCGCGATGTCGTACAACCTCGCGGGCGTCGTGGCCGGATTCGTACCGCTGCTCGCCACCTCGCTGACCGGCGCGGCGAACGGTGCCTCGTGGGGCGCGGCCCTGCTCCTGATGGTGATCGCGGCCTGCACGGCAGCCGGATCGTTCGCCTCCGGATCGCTCATGAGGCGGGAGCGGGCACCCCGGCCGACCGGGGACCGCGTCGAGGCCGCCGTCTGACCGACGCCGTGCCCCGTACCCCGCCCGACGGCGGACCGCGGCAGTGCGCCCCCGCAGGGTGTCGCTCCGTCACCGACGACTAGTAGGGTGACGAACTCGGGGGCCCACTGCACCGGTTCGAGAGGTGGGGTACGGGATATGGCTGTCGGCATGAGCAGGCCGCGCGACACACACACGGCCGTCGTGCGCCCCCGCGAGGGCCCCGGCCCGGCGGACGCACCGGGCGACGGACCGGACCCGGGACCCTTCGGCGTGGCCCTCGACCCCGACGACCTCCCCGACGGTCTGGTCGTCGCCGACGAGACCGGCCGGGTCATCTGTTTCAACGCCGCCGCCGCCCGGATCACCGCCGTGCCCCGGGCCGCCGCTCTGGGCCGCCCTCTGGAGCGTGCGCTGCCGCTGGAGGACCTCAAGGGCCGCCGATGGTGGGCCCTGACCGACCCGTACGGCGGACTCACCACCCGGGTCGGCCAGCCCGAGCGCAATCTGCTGCTGCCGGGCGGCCGGGAGGTCCTGGTCTCCGCACGGTACGTACGCGAGCACCCGACCGGTCCCGTACGCCGTCTGGTGGTCTCGCTGCGCGGCACCGAGGCCCGTCGCCGCAACGAACGCAGCCACGCCGAACTGATCGCGACGGTCGCCCATGAGCTGCGCTCGCCGCTGACCTCCGTCAAGGGCTTCACCGCGACCCTCCTCGCCAAGTGGGAGCGGTTCACCGACGACCAGAAGCGCCTGATGCTGGAGACCGTCGACGCCGACGCGGGCCGTGTCACCCGGCTCATCGCGGAACTGCTCGACATCTCCCGGATCGACTCCGGGAGACTGGAGCTGCGACGCCAGCCCGTGGACCTCTCCGCGGCCGTCGAACGCCACATCCAGACCCTCACCGCGAACGGCCAGACCCCGGACCGCTTCCTCGTCCGCACCTGCCAGCCGCTGCCCGTGGTCTGGGCCGATCCGGACAAGGTCGACCAGGTGCTCGGCAACCTGCTGGAAAACGCGGTGCGCCACGGCGAGGGAACCGTCACCATCGAAGTCGCACCCGCACCCGCGAAGAGCGACGAGAAGGGAACGGCCGTCACCGTGAGCGACGAAGGCCCCGGCATCCCCGAGGAATCGATGGGCCGTGTCTTCACCCGCTTCTGGCGGGGGAGCAAGCGCGGCGGTACGGGCCTGGGTCTCTATATCGTCAAGGGCATCGTCGAGGCGCACGGCGGCACGATCGCGGTCGGCCGCGGCCCCGGCGGCGGCGCCGAATTCCGATTTGTTCTGCCCGTGAGCGCGCCGGCCTACTTGAGATAAGAAGATTTGCGGAGCAATCGGGCAGGGTGGCGGTGGGCGACGGGAGGGCCTGAGCAGCCCACGGGCCTCCTACACATCCTGTGACCCGTAGACTCGACCTTTGGCACCTTTGCGTCCTCCAGCCGTCGAGCGGGGCCGCGGGGTCCGGGGTGTCCCCGGTTCAGAGCAGTATCAGCCAATCGGAAGCACGGGAAGAGATGTCGGCACCGAACAAGTCGTACGACCCAGTCGAGGTCGAGGCACTGAAACCGGAAGAGATCGAGCGCATGCGGGACGAGGCGTTCGCCGCCTTCGCCGCCGCCGGTGACCTCGACGCGCTCGCCCAGGCGAAGACCGCGCACACCGGTGGTACCTCGCCCCTCTCGCTCGCCAACCGGGAGATCGGCGCGCTGCCGCCCCAGGCCAAGGCCGAGGCGGGCAAGCGCGTGGGCCAGGCCCGCGGCGCCGTGGGCAAGGCCCTCGCCGCCCGTCAGGCGGAGCTGGAGGCCGAGCGGGACGCCCGCGTGCTGGTCGAGGAGGCCGTGGATGTCACGCTGCCCTACGACCGCACCCCGGCCGGAGCCCGCCACCCGCTGACGACCCTCATGGAGCGCGTCGCCGACGTCTTCGTGGCCATGGGCTACGAGGTCGCGGAGGGCCCCGAGGTCGAGGCGGAGTGGTTCAACTTCGACGCCCTGAACTTCGTGCCCGACCACCCGGCCCGCCAGATGCAGGACACCTTCTTCGTCCGCGGTGCCGACGGCGGCGACAACGACGAGTCCGGAGTCGTGCTGCGTACGCACACCTCGCCGGTCCAGGCCCGTACGCTGCTCGACCGCGAGCCCCCCGTCTACGTCGTCTGCCCCGGCCGCGTCTACCGCACCGACGAGCTCGACGCGACGCACACCCCGGTCTTCCACCAGATCGAGCTGCTCGCCGTCGACGAGGGCCTCACCATGGCCGACCTCAAGGGCACCCTCGACCACATGGTCCAGGCGCTCTTCGGCCCGGACATGAGGACCCGGCTCCGGCCGAACTTCTTCCCGTTCACCGAGCCGTCCGCCGAGATGGACATGGTCTGCTACGTCTGCCGCGGCGCGTCCGTCGGCAACCCGGACCGCCCCTGCCGCACCTGTGGCAGCGAGGGCTGGATCGAGCTCGGCGGCTGCGGCATGGTCAACCCCAAGGTGCTCATCGCCTGCGGTGTCGACCCCCAGAAGTACAGCGGATTCGCCTTCGGGTTCGGCATCGAACGGATGCTGATGTTCCGCCACAACGTAGAAGACATGCGAGACATGGTCGAGGGTGACGTCCGGTTCACCCGGCCGTTCGGGATGGAGATCTGATGCGCGTCCCGCTTTCCTGGCTGCGGGAGTACGTCGACCTGCCGGCGACGGAGACCGGCCGTGACGTACAGGCCGAGCTCGTCGCCGTGGGTCTGGAGGTCGAGAGGGTCGAGCAGATCGGCGCCGGTCTCAAGGGCCCGCTGGTCGTCGGACAGGTACTGACCATCGAGGAGCTGGAGGGCTTCAAGAAGCCCATCCGCTTCTGCACGGTCGACGTCGGCAACGCCAACGGCACCGGCGAGCCGCAGGAGATCGTCTGCGGAGCCCGTAACTTCTCCGTCGGCGACAAGGTCGTCGTGGTCCTCCCGGGCGCCGTCCTGCCCGGCGACTTCGCGATCGCCGCGCGCAAGACGTACGGCAAGACCTCGCACGGCATGATCTGCTCCACCGACGAGCTCGGCATGGGCGACGACGGCACGCACGGCATCATCGTGCTGCCGCCGGAGCACGAGGTCGGCACCGACGCGATCGAGCTGCTCCAGCTCGTCGACGAGGTCCTCGACATCGCCGTCACACCGGACCGCGGCTACTGCCTCTCCATGCGCGGCGTCGCCCGCGAGACCGCCATCGCGTACGGGCTGCCGCTGCGCGACCCGGCGCTCCTCGACGTGCCCGCGCCGAACGCGTTCGGCTACCCGGTCAAGATCGCCGACCCGATCGGCTGCGACAGGTTCACCGCACGCACCGTCGTCGGCCTCCAGCCCGAGGCACGCTCCCCGATCTGGCTGCAGCGCAGGCTGCAGAAGGCCGGGATGCGTCCGATCTCGCTCGCCGTCGACGTCACCAACTACGTGATGCTGGAGCTCGGCCAGCCGCTGCACGCCTACGACCGCTCCCGCCTCGACGGGCCGATCGGGGTGCGCCGCGCCCAGCAGGGCGAGAAGCTCACCACCCTCGACGGCACGGTCCGCGTCCTGGACGCCGAGGACCTGGTCATCACCGACGACCGCGGGCCGATCGGCCTCGCGGGCGTCATGGGCGGTGCCAACACCGAGATCGCGGACGTCCAGGACGGTGCGCACAGCACCACCGAGGTCGTCATCGAGGCCGCGCACTTCGATCCGATCTCGATCGCCCGGACCGCGCGCCGCCACAAGCTGTCCTCCGAGGCGTCCAAGCGCTTCGAGCGCGGCGCCGACCCGCAGGCCGCGGCCGCCGCCGCACAGCGCACCGTCGACCTCCTGGTGCTGCTCGCCGGAGGTACCGCCGAGGCCGGGGTCACCGAGGTCAGCGCCCCGTCCGCGCCCCGCACCATCACGATGCCCGCCGACCACCCCGACCGGGTGGCCGGTGTCGCCTACGGCCGCGAGACCGTCGTACGGCGTCTCCAGGAGGTCGGCTGCGACGTCTACGGTCAGGACGAGCTGCTCGTCACCGTGCCGTCCTGGCGCCCCGACCTCGGCGAACCGAACGACCTCTCCGAAGAGGTCATCCGGCTCGAAGGCTACGAGAACCTCCCGTCCACCCTCCCGACGCCGCCGTCCGGCCGCGGGCTCACCGACCGCCAGCGGCTGCACCGCAGGGTCGGCCGGGCGCTCGCCGGGGCCGGCTACGTCGAGGCGCTGAACTACCCGTTCATCGGTGACGCGGTCCTCGACCAGCTCGGAATCGACGCCGACGACGCCCGTCGCCGCACGGTCGAGCTCGTCAACCCGCTCTCCGACGAGGAGCCGGCGCTGCGCACCACGCTGCTGCCGGGCCTGCTCGGCGCGCTGCGGCGCAACGACGGCCGCGGCAGCCACGACCTCGCGCTGTTCGAGACCGGTCTGGTCTTCAGGCCGAGGGGCACCGAGAAGAGGGCCGTGCGGCTGCCGGTCGACCGACGTCCCACCGACGAGGAGATCGCCGGACTCGACGCCACGCTGCCGCGCCAGCCGCGCCGCGCCGCGGTCGTACTCGCGGGTGCCCGCGAGCAGGCCGGCTGGTGGGGCAAGGGCCGCCCGGCCGACTGGGCGGACTCCATCGAGGCCGCCCGCACCATCGCCCGCGAGGCCGGTGTCGAGGTGATCGTCCGGAACGACCAGCACGCACCGTGGCACCCGGGCCGCTGCGCCGCGCTGTATGTGACGGTGAACGGCGAGGAAACCCTGTTCGGGCACGCCGGCGAGCTGCACCCGCGTGTCATCAAGGAGCTCCACCTGCCGGAGCGCACCTGCGCCATGGAGGTCGAGCTCGACGTCCTGGAGCAGGCCGTCGACGGCGTGCTCCAGGCGCCCCGGATCTCCGCCTTCCCGGTGGCGACCCAGGACGTCGCGCTGATCGTCGCGGAGAGCGTCCCCGCCGCCGAGGTGGAGCGGGCGTTGCGCGCGGGCGCGGGTGAACTCCTCGAATCGCTGCGGCTGTTCGACGTCTTCACCGGCGAACAGACCGGTGCGGGCCGCAAGTCCCTGGCGTACGCGCTGCGCTTCCGCGCCGCGGACCGCACGCTGACCGTCGACGAGGCTACGGCTGCCCGTGACGCCGCGGTGGCGCTGGCCGCCGAACGGACGGGCGCGGTGCTGCGGGGCGCGTAGCACCGCACGTGACGCAGCGTGAATGAAGGGGCGTATCCGGAGACCGGATACGCCCCTTCCGTGCTCGCCGAGCGGCACAGAACCGCTCGTGGGCGCTCCCCGCGCCGTCCTCGCCGCCACGGAGTGCCGGGCGGGTCGACGGGGACGGACGGCGCGGGTGCGGGTCGTCGACTGTACGAGGGGGAGCAGACGACCCGGCCGCCTCTTGCGAGACGACTGATTCAACCGATCCGCGCACCGGTGCAACAGCGTGCGCAGCGGGACGGTTGGGGCATTCCGTTCACACCCCGTGTGAATCGTGCTCCACTGGTGCGACACGCCTCGGCGTGCCGAACCACCGGAGGGGCGCATGGGGGCGACAGAGCCGAACATTCTGCTGGAGGCCCTGATCGAGGAGGCGGGGATGTCCAGGGCGGGCCTCGCCGCGCACATCAACGGGGCCGGCCGCTCCCGCGGACTGTGCCTGCGGTACGAACACACCGCGGTGGCCCGCTGGTTGAAGGGACAGCGCCCGCGCGGCCAGGTGCCGGACCTGATCTGCGAAGTGCTCGGGAACCGGCTGGACAGGCCGCTTTCGCTGGACGACATCGGCATGGCGACCCCGGGTGCCGGTGCGGCCGTGCCCGCGTCCACGCTCACCGGATTCGTCGAGCGGGCCACCGCGCTGTGGCGCTCCGACGAACAGCAGCGTCCGCACCCGCTCGCCTCGGCCGCCGTCACCGGCACCGCCGCGGTGATGCCTGTCTGGGAGTGGGAGAACCCGCCCGAGGACGTCGACGTCTCCCGCGGCGGCATCACCCGTGTCGGCATGGCCGACATAGTGATGTTGCGTGCGGCCCGTGCCCACTACGAACTGATGTACCGCAGGGCCGGTGGCATCGCGACCCGGTCCCGCATCGTCGGCTTCCTCAACGCCGAGACCGCACCGCTGCTGCGGGGCGGCTACAGCGACGCGACGGGGCGCCAACTGCACCGGGCCACGGGCGGTCTGGTGGCCGTCGCGGGAATCTGCGCCTACGACTCCGACGCGCACGGGTCGGCCCAGCGCTATTTCCACCAGGCGCTGCGGCTGGCCAAGGCGAGCGGGGACCGGGCGCTGGGCGGATATGTGATCGCCCTGCTGGTCAACCAGTCGCTGTTCCTCGCCGACTACCGGCAGTCGGTGGCCTTCGCGCAGGCGGCGTTGCGGGCCGCGGGCAGGCACATCACTCCGGCGCTGGCCGCAGACCTGTACGCGATGCAGGCCAAGGCGTACGCCCGTATCGGCGACGCCGCCAGCGCCCTGGGGTGCATCCGGCGCGCCGAGGCGGAGGCCGAACGCATCCGGCCGGGCCATGAACCGGACGAGACCGGGTACGTCCAGCCGGGCCTGGTCGACGTGCAGGTGGCCGAGGCCCTGCTCAGCCTCGGCGATCTGCCGGCAGCCCGGGAGCACGCGGCGACGGCCGTGCGGACCCCGGCGCACGACCGGGGACGGGTGCACCGGCTGGCCATGCTGACCCATGTCGAGCTGCGTCAGGGCGAGGCGGACCGGGCCGCGGCCACGGCCGTGGAGATGGCGGAACGGGCCAGGGGCATGGAGTCGCAGCGGCTGCGCGACCGGCTGCGCGCGGTGCGCGAGGACCTGATCGCGAGCGGCTGCGCCGAGGCGGGGCGGGCCGCCGAACTGATCGACGGAGCGCTGCGCGTACCGCTGTGAGTACCGCCGCGCGTGCGGACTCGCGGGTACCGGTACGTTCCCCTGCGATGCCGATCCTGCTGCGATGTTGCCACCTACTTGTCGGAAGGTGGCAAAACTGTGCAATGGGTGAATCTGAACGAACAAACCGTCTATGAGAACCGCTGGTTCCGGGTCAACCTGGCCGATGTGGTCATCCCCGACGGCCGTCATCTCGACCACTACCTCATCCGGCTCCGCCCCGTCGCTGCGGCCACCGCCGTCAACGAGGCCAACGAGGTGCTGCTGCTCTGGCGCCACCGGTTCATCACCGACAGCTGGGGCTGGGAACTGGCCGCGGGGGTGGTCGAGGACGGCGAGGACATCGCGGTCGCGGCCGCCCGGGAGATGGAGGAGGAGACCGGCTGGCGCCCCGGCCCGTTGCGCCCGCTGCTGACCGTGGAGCCGTCGAACGGCCTCACCGACGCCCGGCACCACCTCTACTGGTCCGAGAAGGCCGACTGGACCGGTCATCCCAGCGACGACTTCGAGTCCTCGCGCCGGGAGTGGATACCGCTCAAGCTGGTGCCCGACCTGATCGCCCGCGGCGAGGTCCCGGCCGCAGGCATGGCGGCCGGGCTGATGATGCTCCGTCACTTACGGCTGGGATGAGGCGCCCTGAAACCACGGACGGGGCCGGTCGGGGGATCGCCCCGGCCGGCCCCGTACGGGCACGAGAGAGGGATCAGGAGTACGGGTAGAAGCCCGAGCCCGTCTTGCGGCCGAGCCGGCCCGCGTCCACCATCCGCTGGAGCAGCGGGGGAGCGGCGTACAGGGGCTCCTTGAACTCCGCGTACATGGAGTCGGCGACGGAGGCCACCGTGTCGAGACCGATAAGGTCGGAGAGCTTGAGCGGTCCCATCGGGTGGGCGCAGCCGAGCTCCATGCCGTTGTCGATGTCCTCACGGCTGGCGATCCCCGACTCGAACATCCGGATCGCGGACAGCAGATACGGAATCAGCAGCGCGTTGACGACGAAGCCGGAGCGGTCCTGGGCGCGGATCGGGTGCTTGCCGAGGACGTCCTGCACCAGGGCCTCGGCGCGCTTCACCGTCTCGTCGGACGTCGTCAGCGCGGGGATCAGCTCGACGAGCTTCTGCACCGGGGCCGGGTTGAAGAAGTGGATGCCGATGACCTGGTCCGGACGAGAGGTCGCCACGGCCAGCTTCACCAGCGGGATGGAGGAGGTGTTCGAGGCGAGGATCGCGTCCTGCCGGGTCACCACCTGGTCGAGCACCTGGAAGATCTCGGTCTTGACCTGCTCGTTCTCCACGACCGCCTCGATGACGAGATCACGGTCGGCGAACTCTCCCAGGTCGGTGGTGAAGCTCAGCCGTGCCAGTGTCTCGTCGCGCTCCTCCGCAGTGATCTTGCCTCGTTCGGCGGCCTTCGAGAGGGAGTTGTGCAGCCGGGTGCGGCCGATCTCCAGCGCCTCGCCGGTGGTCTCGGCCACCATGACCTCAAGACCGCTGCGGGCGCACACCTCCGCGATGCCCGCGCCCATCTGGCCACAGCCCACCACTCCGACGCGTGCAATGTCGGCCATAGAGTCCGTCACCTCGTGCCTTTCGCTGTTCTGTGTGTCGCAGGTTCCCGTCTGATTCCGGTGCCCGCCCCGACCCCACGACGTTACTCCGCGGCCTACGGGTCATCGCGGGCCGGGGCGGGCATGCTCTGCGTTACGCCTGACTACAGGGGCGACGGACGTTGACGACGAGGACAGAGAGACGGCAGGTGCATGGATATGCGGCAAATGGCCCGAAGAGGCTTTGTGGCGGGTGCGGCCGGAGTGGTCGCGGGTGTGGTGAGCACGGTCGCCACGGCGGGCGCGGCTGCCGCGGCACCCTCCCGGCAAGGCGGTTCCGGGCGGACGGGCGCGCTGCCGCGCAGGGGCGGTCACCACGTCGATCGGCGTGAGCTGCGCGGCATGTGGGTCGCCACCGTCGCCAACCTCGACTGGCCCTCGAAGCCCGGTCTGACGGCGGCGGCGCAACGGGCCGAGCTGATCGCCTATCTCGACGAGGCCGTCGACCGCCGGATGAACGCCGTGATCCTCCAGGTCCGGCCGACCGCCGACGCGCTGTGGCCCTCCCCCTACGAGCCGTGGGCCCAGTACCTCACCGGGGTGCAGGGCAAGGACCCCGGCTGGGATCCGCTGGGCACCGCCGTCCGCGAGGCCCACCGCCGCGGCCTGGAACTGCACGCCTGGTTCAACCCGTACCGGGTCGCCAACCACACCGACCCGTCCCGGCTGGTCACCTCGCACCCCGCCCGGCTGCACCCCGACTGGGTTCTGCCGTACGGCGGAAAGCTCTACTACAACCCCGGGATCCCCGAGGTGCGTCGCTTCGTCCAGGACGCGATGCTCGACGCGGTCCGTCGGTACGACATCGACGCCGTGCACTGGGACGACTACTTCTACCCGTACCCCGTGGCCGGGCAGGTCTTCGACGACGACGCCACGTACGCGAAGTACGGCGCCGGCTTCCCGGACAAGGCCGCCTGGCGGCGCGACAACACCGACAAGCTGGTGCGCGAGACCGCCGAGCGGATCAAGAAGATCAAGAAGAACGTCCGGTTCGGGATCAGCCCGTTCGGGGTGTGGCGCAACGCCGCGACCGACCCGCTCGGCTCCGACACGAAGGCGGGGGTGCAGACCTACGACGATCTGCACGCCGACACCCGCGGCTGGATCAAGAAGGGCTGGATCGACTACATCTGCCCGCAGATCTACTGGAACATCGGCTTCGCCGCCGCCGACTACGCCAAGCTGCTGCCCTGGTGGAGCGAGGTCGTACGGGGCACGGGCGTCGATCTGTTCGTGGGCGAGGCCCTCTACAAGGCCGGTGACCCCGCACAGCCCGCCGCCTGGCAGGACCCGGCCGAACTCTCCCGCCACCTCGACTTCGCCGCCCACCACGACCAGGTGCGCGGTCATGTCTACTTCTCCGGCAAGGACGTGGTGACCGACCGGAACGGAGCCATGGCACGGGTGGTCGCCGACCACTACCGCAGCAGGGTGCGTCCACCCCGCTGACAGAAGAAACGGAGGGGACGCACCGGGTGCTGTGGGCGGGCCGCCGGGAAGCCGTCGGCCCGCTCAGGTCCCGGGGGCGAGGAGCAGCGCGTCCGCCGAAGGCCGCTACGTGGTCTCCGGCGCCTGCTTCCGGACGGCGGCGTGCTGCACGACGCTGTCGGGACCGGGTGAAATGAGGTGTTCGTGCCCGTCCTCGGAGCGGACGCGGTACGGGGGAGTGCCCCCGGCACCGAGCACTTCGACGATTTCTGCGACATGGTCACGCTGTCCCACGGTCCTGCCGTGCGTCAGCAGCCGGTCGCCCGCGTGTGCCTCCATCGGGAGTGACCTCCTCACGGGTGGCGGTCCTTGTCGACAAGTCTATGACCGAACGGTGACTTCGCCCGGTGGAGGAGCGAGGCTCTCATCCGGCACGGCGGGCGCGTCCCGCCCGCTGGGTGGCCGCGATGCAGACCAGCACCGCGACCGCCGCCACCGGAGCGGCGGCCGAGACCTCCTCCCCGAGCAGGAAGAACGACCACACCAGTGTCAGCAACGGCTGCGCGAGCTGGAGCTGGCTGGCCCGCGGCACCCCGATCTCCGCCATTCCGCGGTACCAGACGTACAGGCCGAGGAAGGTGGACCCGGCCGCCACCCAGACCAGTCCGATCACTCCGTGCGCGGTCAGCCGCACCGGCTCCGACGGCAGTGCGACCGCCGCCCCCGCGACCGCCAGAGGCAGGGAGAGGACCAGCGCCCAGCCGACCACCTGCCAACCAGGCATGATCCCGGCCAGCCTGCCGCCCTCGGTGTACCCCGCCGCGCACACCAGCAGCGCACCGAACAGATACAGATCCGCGCCGGACAGCTCGCCGCCGCTCTGCTGCACGGTGAACGCGATCACCACGCCGGCCCCGGCCAGCGCCGCGAGCCAGAAGGCGCGGGACGGCCGCGCGCCGGTCCGCAGCGAGGAGAACACCGCGGTGGTCAGCGGGAGCAGCCCCACCACCACGGCCGCGTGCGAGGTCGTCGAGGTCTGCAGCGCCAGCGTGGTCAGCAGCGGGAAGCCCACCACCACACCCGCCGCGACCACGACGAGTCCGGACCGGTGCCGGCGGTCCGGCACCGGTACCTGCCCCGCGAGCAGCGCACCGCCCGCGATCACGGCGGCTAGCAAGGTGCGCAGCGACACCAGTGACCAGGGGCCGAAGCTCTCCAGGCCCCAGGCGGTGGACGGGAAGGTCAGTGAGAAGGCGACGACGCCGAGCCCGGCGAGAGCCACACCTCCACGGTTCGCCGTACCGGCCGTCGTGGGGGCCGCTGATGAAGCAGCCGCTATCGTGATTTTACGAGTAGCGCTATTCTTGACTCTCATGCAAGAGCGTAGCAGTGTCGCTGAACTCGTGGAATCTCTCCGTGATGAGTTGAAGCGCTACTCACCTGGTGGAAAACTGCCGTCCAGTCGCGCTCTGGTGGAGCGCTTCCGGGTCAGCCCCGTCACCGTCTCCCGGGCCATCGCCCGGCTCGCCGCCGAGGGCCTCGTCGTCACCCGGCCCGGCGCGGGCGCCTTCCGGGCGTGGCCCCGTACCGATGTGCCCCCGCCGGGCGACACCTCCTGGCAGGAGGTCTCCCTCAGCGGCGACGGCGGTCCTGAAGCGGTGCCGCGTACCGTCGACGCCTCAGGCGTCCTGGTCACGCTCGCCGCGCCACCGCCCGGCGTCATCGAGCTCAACGGTGGCTACCTCCACTCCTCGCTCCAGCCGGAGCGGGCGCTCGCCGCCGCCCTCGCCAGGGCCGGTCGCCGTCCCGGCGCCTGGGCCCGCCCGCCCACCGACGGCCTGACCGAGCTACGGGCCTGGTTCGCCCGGGAGATCGGGCCCGCCGTCACCGCCGCCGACGTACTGATCACCGCGGGCGGCCAGAGCGCCCTGGCCGTCGCGCTGCGCGCGCTCGCCCCGCCCGGCGCCCCGGTCCTGGTCGAGTCGCCCACCTACCCGGGCATGCTGGCCGCCGCCCGCGCCACCGGCCTTCGGCCCGTGCCGGTGCCGGTGGACGCCGACGGCGTACGGCCGGAGCTGCTCGCCGCCGCGTTCCGGGCCACCGGCGCCCGGGTCTTCGTCTGTCAGCCGCTCTTCCAGAACCCGACCGGCGCGGTTCTCACCCCCGAGCGGCGCGGCGAAGTCGTCCGGATCGCACGTGCGGCGGGAGCCTTCGTCGTCGAGGACGACTTCGCCCGCCGCCTGGTCCACGACGACGCCGGCCCGCTGCCCGCCCCCCTTGCCGCTGATGACCCCGACGGTGTGGTCGTCCATGTCTGCTCCCTCACCAAGGTCACCTCGCCCAGCCTGCGCGTGGGCGCGCTCGCCGCGCGCGGCCCGGTGCTGGGACGGCTGAGGGCCATCCAGATCGTCGACAGCTTCTTCGTCCCCCGGCCGCTCCAGGAGGCCGCGCTCGAACTGGTCGGTTCCCCGGCGTGGAATCACCACCTGCGTGCCGTAGCGGCCGAGCTGAGGAGCCGGCGGACCGCCATGACCACGGCCCTGCGGCTGGAGCTTCCCGCACTCACGCTCCCCCTCGTCCCCACGGGCGGCGGCAGCCTGTGGCTGCGCCTGCCCGAGGCGGAAGCCGGCACGGACGAGTCCGCGGTGGTCTCGGCCGCGCTGCGCGCGGGCGTGGCCGTCGCACCCGGCCGCCCGTACTTCTGCGCCGAACCCCCGTCCCCGCACATCCGGTTGAGCTATGCCGCGGTCGCCGGGGCGGCCGAGATCGCCGAGGGGGTGCACCGTCTGCGCGCCGCCTGCGCCGAGGCCCTGACCGGCTTCAGCGCATGAACGCCGGCCGGACGCGACGCCACGCCCCCCACGGGCACCCGCCGAGGGTGCCCACGGCGTTCACGGGAGGGGCGGCTTCAAGCCACGGAAGAACCCGAACCGGTGGCGCGCTTCGGGCTCGGCCGAGCCCGAAGCGCTTGCGAAGGGACCCTTGACCCGCGTGGCGTTCGGCTCCACGATCGCCGCCATGACTGTTCGAGTCTCGCTCGTCGCCGCGGCGCGCAGCTCCGCCCTGCTCGCCGAGCGCTTCGACGACGACCGGCCGCTCGACCATGCCGGCTGGCACGAGGTGCAGCTCGTCGCGCACACCCTCGTGCCCCTGGGCGCCGCGGAACTGCGCTACTGCTCACCGACGCCGCGCAGCCGAGCCACCGGCGAGGCCCTCGGCTACGCGCCGCTCGTCCAGCCCGCTCTGCGCGACTGCGACATGGGCCGCTGGCGCGGCTGCACCCTCGCCGAGGTCGCGGCCTGCGAACCCGCGTCCGTCGATGCCTGGCTCGCCGACCCCCGCTCCGCCCCGCACGGCGGCGAACCGCTGCTCGCCTTCATCTCGCGCATAGGGGGGTGGCTGGACACCCGCCCGGCGTGCGACGGGGCCATCGTCGCCGTCGCCGAACCGGCGGTCGTCCGGGCCGCCCTCGTCTACGCGCTCAAGGCCCCGCCGTCGACGTACTGGAACGTCGATGTCCGACCGCTGTCCACCGTCACGCTCACCGGCGTGCCGGGCCGTTGGAGCCTCAGGCTCGAAGCGGGAGCCCGCTGAGGGCCCTGCCCATGCGGGCCCGGGCTCGAAGCGGGAGTCCGCCGACGGCCCCGGTTTTGCGGGTGCACGGAGCCCTCCCGCCGGGCCGATCGGTCGGTACGCCGCGCATCCATCGAGTCCGCCGGGATGTCCGGGGCGAGGAGGCCACCGTGACGGAGATCCACGGCCACTGCGACGACCGGTTCTCCGCGGTTCGCGGCGCGTTCGAAGCGAATTTCCGGGAGCGGGAGGAACCGGTCGCGGCCGTGGCCGTACTGGGACGAAGAGCCCGTGGCCGATCTTCGGGGCGGCTGGGCCGCGGGGGCGCGCACCCGCCCCGGGGAGCGGGAGCGCCTGGTCAACGCCTGGTCCACCACCAAGGAGCCGACCGCCCTGTGGGCCCGCATCCCGGTCGACCGGGCCTGCTCGATCTTGATGCCCCGGGCGCCGCGTACTGGCCGGAATTCGCCGCGGCGGGCAAGGAGCCGTGCTCGTGCGCCATCCGCTCTCGCACCGCGCCGGGCCGGCCGGACTGCGCGAACCGCACTCCCTGGCCGAGCTCCATCCGACTCCCTCCTCCGCCTTGTGATTCACGGCACCGGACCCCGCTCGCCGGTCCGGCCTGATCCAAACGAAATACCCTCGTCGTCCCGAAGACCGGCGCGCGTCAAGGCCCCGCCCCGTCGCCCGCGTCCGGGCGGTCCGGTGCCGGTCAGGCCTCCTTGTCCGGGGCGTCGGCGACGAGTGTGACGGCCTTGGCGACGGCCGTCTCGGCGGTCGCCTTGTCGAGGCCGAGACCCGTCAGCACGCCCGCGCCGTCCTCCTGCTCCAACAGGGCCAGGAGGATGTGCTCGGTGCCGACGTAGTTGTGGCCCATCCGCAGGGCCTCCCGGAAGGTCAGCTCCAGCGCCTTACGGGCCCCGGCGTCGTAGGGGATGATCTCCGGCACCGCGTCGGCCGCGGACGGCAGCGCCTGAGTCGCGGCCCGGCGGACGTCCTCCAGCGTGACGCCCTGGGCCTTGATGAACGCGGGGCCGAGTGCCTCGGGCTCGCTGAGCAGGCCCAGCACGAGGTGCTCGGTGCGTACCTCGCCGTTGCCCGCCGCACGGGCCTCGTTCTGTGCCGCCATCACGACGTTCCTGGCCCGCTCGGTGAAGCGGCTGAACCCCTGGCTGGGGTCGAGGTCCGACGGCTCGCCCGGGTCCTTGGCGACGAACCGCTTCTGGGCTGCCTGCCTGGTCACCCCCATGCTCTTCCCGATGTCCGTCCAGGAAGCGCCGGACCGCCGGGCCTGGTCCACGAAGTGCCCGATCAGATGGTCGGCGACATCGCCGAGGTGGTCCGCGGCGATGACCGCGTCGGACAGCTGGTCGAGGGCGTCGGTGTGGACCTTCTTGATGGCCTCGATCAGTTCGTCGAGGCGCACGGGATTGGTCATGCGTACGGGATTCACCATGTGTCAACCATAGGTTGACACCCTCCCGCTGTCAACCGTTGGTTGACGGTGGGGGTGGCGTGCGGCGGCAGGGTTCACAGCAGTGCCGTACAGAAGACGCATCCCTCCTGGTGGTCCGGCGCGCACAGGACGCGGTGCCGCACGCACGAGGCCATGGCGGCCTCCTCCGGGCCGGGGAAGGAGGAACGGTCGCCCCGCGGCTCGACGTCGGCCGGATCGAACGTCTCGACCATGTCCCGGTACTGCCGCAGGCAGTCCTCGGCGAACGGCGGGTCATAGTCCAGCTCGTCCCACCGGTGCCCGCGCAGCGCGAGATCGAGCACCCGCAGGACGAATTCCTTCGCCGCGGCCCGCTCGTGCGGCGAGCGGCCCCAGTCGACGTCCTCCAGATCGAACCCGACCGTCCCACGCCCCATGATGTTCTGGTCCTGCCAGGTGAGCAGCGTGGCGAAGCGGTGGTCCCAGGAGCTCTCGGCAAGATCGGACACGGCCAGCATGAGCACATCGACGAACACGTCCGTGCCCCCGTTGGACATGGACAGACTGCGGCCCCCGCCATGAAACACGTTCCCCATCCCGCCACCGTATCGAGCGAAGGTGCGTGGTGCGGGCGCCTTTTTGTCTGCCGGTACGACGGAGCGCGGCGCCCCCCCGGGGGCCGCCGGGCGCCCCCCCCGGTGAGTGGTTAACCGGAACCGGCAGAAGGGGGCGCCGTGCGCGGTTGTTTTAATAACCCGGGGCCCGCCCCCAAACCCCCCCAC